>CAZIDC010000668.1:0-1964 GCA_964537885.1 uncultured Syntrophaceae bacterium
CGGGGGGCGTTTTCCCCGCCCCACCCGCGAAGAAATCAGCGCCTTATGATTCCAATCCCGCCAAGGCGGGACCAGGCCCCCGGGCCATGGATTCCCTCGACCCTTACGCCTCACCTTTTTTCAAAGGGTAAAGCATTACTAAATCTCTTTTAAAAAAATAGAGCCGCGCCTTTTTTTGTCCGTCTGCGGCCGCTTCCCTTTGGTCGCTTGGGTTGCATAATTTTTAGTATAACATACGCCGCGGGGGTTTTCCTAATGATTGAGCCTATCTCCCAACCTTCCCCTTTTCTGCTTTCGTAAAAAAGACTTGACAACCCAAAGTGCATAATGTATAAATTATACAAAATTTAACCGTCCGGGAAGGATGGAATGCAAAGGATTAATCACTCCAATCTTTCACTGGGTAATCAGGCCTATCAGGAACTCAAAAACATCATTTTGGAGCGCCAGATCCCTCCGGGAGGAAAGCTGAACGAAGGCGAACTGGCCGCGGCCCTGGGGATCAGCCGGACGCCTGTTCGCGAAGCCATCAACCGCCTGGAAAAAGAGGGGTTGGTGGAAATCTTTCCCCAGCGGGGCGCTTTCGTCGTCCAATTTTCCGAAAAAGATATCTGCGAACTTTTCCTCATCCGGGAAAATCTGGAAGGCCTGGCGGCCTATTTAGCCGCCGGGGAGATGGACGACAAAAACCTCGCCAAATTGGAATCCTTCATCCAGGGGTTCAGGGAGCCTTTTAGCGAAAAGGATGTAAAGCGGTATGCCCGGGAAGATTTTAAATTTCATCAGACCATCGTCCTTCTTTCCGGAGCCCGAAGATTGATCAACTTAGTCTCCACTCTCCACGATTACATCCGCATCTTTCGCCTGACTACCGTAGGATTATCGGCCCGCATGAAAACCTCGCTGGAAGAACACCAGAAGCTCATAGAAGCTTTCAGAAAAAAAGACGCGGGGGAAGCCGAGCGGAGGATGAGGGAACATATCCGCCAGGTGCGGGATGGAGTCATGTCCAACATTAAATTTTTCCTCAGGGACGATGAAAACCAACCGACCAGGAATAAGGAGGAAAGGGAATGGCGCAATTCAGCTACCAGCTCGTCGAGGACACGGCGAAAGAACTTTACATTCGGGCCCTAAAAATTCTGCCTCCGGACGTGCGCGAGGCCTTGCAAAAGGCTTACGCCCGGGAGACCAACCCCACGGCCAAGGAAATATTCAAAACCATCCTCGCCAATGTGGACGTGGCCGACAAAGAAAATGTACTCATCTGCCAGGATACCGGATTACCCATTTATATGGTTAAAATCGGCAGTAAATTCCCGGTGGACGGCGCCAAAGTGGCCGCAGCCTTGAAAGAGGGGGCCAAGCGGGCCACCCTCGAGCACCCCTTCCGGGGAAGCTCCACCCATCCAGTAACGCGAGTCAATCCTCAGACCAGCGTGGGAGAGGGGTTGCCCATCATCTACTGGGATTTCGTCGCCGAAAATGACTATATGGACATCCTCATGGTCCCGAAAGGGTCCGGTTCGGAAAACATGAGCGCCATGAAAATGTTTATTCCGGCAGACGGGATCGCCGCCGTAAAAAAGTTCGTCATCGATACGGTTTTGCAATCCGGCTCCAACCCCTGCCCTCCCGGGGTAATCGGGGTGGGCATCGGGGGCACGGCAGATTTGGTGAGCAAGCTGGCCAAGGAAGCGATTGCCCGCCCTGTGGGCTCGCATAATCATGACCCCCTGTTTGCCAAGATGGAAGACGAACTCTATGAGGCCATCAATTCCCTGGGCTTTGGCCCCATGGGCCTGGGAGGGTCGGTATCCACTCTGGCCGTTCACATCGAATGGGCGCACACCCACATTACCCAAAACCCGGTGGCCGTGAACACCCAGTGCTGGCCGGCCAGGAGAGCCCGGGCGAAGATCTACCCTGACGGAAGGGTGGAATATGGATTTTAAAGAACAGGG
>CAZIDC010000669.1:0-1961 GCA_964537885.1 uncultured Syntrophaceae bacterium
GAAACGGAAAGCAAGCAGTCCTTGTTCATGGAAAAATATTAACATTCCCCTTTGGCGGTGGCAAATCATTTGTCTTATGGTAAAATTTTTCACCGCAGATCCCACGGAGGGCGTCAAGCGGAAAATAAATAACCACAGCCTTTTATGCACGTAACCTGATAAAATATTTTTTGATGGATCTGCGTTTTTCTGCGAAAATCTGCGTCCCAATTAATTTTGCAAAAGGGAGCAAGGATGCGAAGCAAAGAAGATTTGAAAAATATCCTGAGCCGGATTGATGGGTGGGGTTATAAGGCCTATAAAGACATCGAGGGAGATTATGACTTTGGCGATTTTTTAGTTTTGGTTGATCATGTTCAGGGCGATCCATTTGCCAGCCCTTCCCGCATTCGCCTCAAAGTCCCACAGGGCAGGGCGAAATTTCCTCCCGATCTTTTCCAGAATAGGGTAAAGGCCAGAGCCTTAAGGGATTTTCTAACCAGAAAATTTGCTGCGGCGATCCAGGCCATTGCCAAGGGGAGTCGGGGAATGGGGGGAAGCGGTCGTATAATTATTGACCTGCCCGGCCAGGAAGTGCTCGAACGAACCTCTTGTTTTGTGAATAAAGAAGAAGTGGAAGTGCGCTTCACCCTGGGCCTGCCGGCGGCCGGGCGGACGATTCTGGGAAGGCAGGCGGAAGAGATGTTTTTTGCCGAAATCCCGCGGATCGTGGAAAAGGCTTTATTCTATGAAAATCTTAATGGCGCAGAAATCATGGCCCATATCGACGTGCTTGAGGATCAGGAATATATTCGGGGACAACTCAAAGAGAAAAAATGGATCTGTTTCATTGCCAATGGTTCCCTTTTGCCTCGGAGAAGCGGCATTGACGAGCGGCCATTACCGAGGGCGGCAGGCAGCAACCGAGACGTGATCCCGTTCCAATCTCCTTTGGAACTTGAAGGGGTGGTGAATACGAATCATCATGGACCCATTAAGGGGATGGCTGTCCCGGAAGGGGTAACCCTGATTGTTGGAGGGGGGTTTCATGGGAAATCGACCTTGCTTAACGCCATCGAAAAGGGGGTGTATGCCCATATTCCGGGGGATGGGCGCGAATTCGTAGTGACTGATCCGGCAGCGGTGAAGATCCGGGCTGAAGACGGCAGGGCCGTAGAAAAGGTCAATATCTCTCCTTTTATCAACAACCTTCCCTTCGGGAAAAACACGGCTCCTTTTTCCACCGAGAACGCCTCCGGGAGCACCTCCCAGGCCGCGAATATCATGGAGGCTCTGGAAGTAGGGGCAAAGGTTTTATTGATCGACGAAGATACCTCGGCCACCAACTTCATGATTCGCGATCAACGCATGCAAACCCTAATTTCCAAAGACAGAGAGCCGATTACTCCTTTTATTGATAAAATCCGGCAGCTCTACGAGGAGGTGGGAGTTTCTGCTATTGTAGTCATGGGCGGGTCGGGGGACTATTTCGAAGTGGCTGACAGGGTCGTCATGATGGAAAATTACCTGCCCAGAGACGTAACTTTGCCGGTCAAAGAGATCGTCCGGAAATATCCCAGCTCGCGGCAGGCAGAAGGAGGAAATTCATTCGGAAAAATCCCCCAACGCGTTCCCCGTGTGGAAAGTTTCGATCCCCAGAGGGGAAAGAGGGAAGTAAAGATCGATGCCAAGGGCCTGAAGACGATCATTTTTGGGCGCACGGTCATCGACCTATCCCATGTGGCTCAAGTGGTGGATGAAAGCCAGACCAACGCCATCGGGGATCTGATTCATTATGCGGCTACCCGCTATTTTCAAGGAGACATCTCGCTAAATGAAGGATTAAAAATGGTCATGGCCGATGTGGAAGGTAAAGGTTTGGACATCATAGCCCCATTCAAAAGAGGGGATTATGCCGGCCCCCGAATTTTCGAGGTGGCCGCGGCCATAAACCGAATGAGGACTTTAAAAATAAACGCCAA
>CAZIDC010000670.1:0-1958 GCA_964537885.1 uncultured Syntrophaceae bacterium
AAAGATCAGAAGTAGAGAAAATTTGGATGGGTGATAAGTTTTAGATTTTTAATTTCAGTGGAGCAAGGGTGCAGCAAAGATTTTATTGGTGGGCCATGTAGGGATCGAACCTACGACCTACTGATTAAGAGTCAGTTGCTCTACCAGTTGAGCTAATGGCCCACGGTTTTTCTGAGTAGCATTTTCCCTTGGGGTTGTCAAGGTCGAAAATATTGAAAATATTGGATCGTGAGGTTAAAAACCGACATCCAATTCGCGGCGAAGCTTGGCTTCGAAATCTTCCAGGCATTCATTGCAGAAAAGCGTAACCCCGGGGTTGCCGTAATATTGGATGGCCAAGTCCCCGCCGAAAGGCCGCATCTTTCCGCACCGGATGCAGAAAAAATTGGCTTTCGGGGTAAAGGTGGAACTGATAATCTGTTCCCGGATGTTCCGGGCATAGATGACCGTGTTTAATAGTTGACGTTTATCAACCTTCATAACATCGATCTTCCATCCCCCCTTTTTTTAAAGGGCTTCTTCCGCTTCCTGCTCCTCTTCGAGCATGATGTTGCCGATTACTTCTTGAAATTCCAGCCATTCGTCCCTGGTGAACAGAAGGGTTACCCCCCGGTCGGTCATACTGAGAGTAATGTTGTCTTTTTCGGCATCCACCCACACTTCAAATTTTTCATCGCTGTACACCAAAGAGACGGCTGGCATGTCCATTCGTTCCATCCTCCAGTCACCAAGAAAAGCCTTATCCTCTGGTAAAAGGATATCCTTTTTCTCCCGGACAGTCAAGAATTATGAGGCATTCAAACAAGCCTAAAAAGCTTAACATTATAATTTCTTTGCCTTCGAGGCGCCCCTTCGCTGGGCTTTGGAAAGCCGGCGGGCCGGTCCTTTTTTGGCGGGGGCTATGGGGCGATCCGAAACGGCCGTTTCTCTTTCCCCCCCTTTCAAGGCATAAAACCGGGCCATTTCCATCTTCTCGGCAAAATCTGAGACCGGGATCGCCGCCGCCCCCTTTTTTTCAGCAAACAGGGCCACGTCGCGGTCCGAGGACACTATTGTTATTCCTCCCCTTTTTTCTGCCGAGAGGCGTTTGAGCACATCATCGGCTTTATCGCCCGGCTTTGAAAAAATCACTTCAATTCCTTTTGAACGCTCACGATGCCCGGCCAAACTTCCCGCCTGCCAGCCGTCGAAGACCACGATGATGGAATGCCCCTTGAGGCGTTTATACTGGGCCAGTTGATCGATCAGCCCTTCGCGGGCTTTCTGAAGCTCAATCTGTTCCAGCCTTCGCAATCCTGGGGCTTGTTTGATGAAGTTATATCCGTCGATGGCGATGAACATAAAAAGAGTGCCTAAAGCGACTACCGTTATATTGAAAAACCCGATACTTTCCCTTTAGCGGCAATTTATCAATTTTTCCATGTCCTTTCGCTTTCTGTCAAGGTATAAAAGATAATTGTGAAGACTTGAGCCTTCTGGTATACTTTCCCATATTTTCCCGCACCCAATCCCTGAAAACAGGGGAGGAAAAGGGAATTTGCTCTTTAAATACACGCTGGAGGAAAAAAGAAGATGAGTCCAAAGAAATCTCCTGGCGCCCCGATCCCACCGCTACGCAGTGCCATGGGAGCTATTTTTTTCATTGCAGTCATGGTCCTGCTCATGCTCATCTGGAAAAGCATCGAGATGGTCACGGATTGGTTCTGGTTCCAGGAATTGGGTTATGAATCCATATTTTCAGTAACTTTTTTGAGCCAGTTGAAAGTGGCCGCTCTCTTTGGCGCCGCTTTTTTTGTCATTTTCTACCTCAACCTTTTCCTGGCCAGCCGCCTTTCCTCCCAGGGGTACTGGGTTGATAAAGACGACCTGATCCACATTCCCCCCTGGGAAGCTGGGAACCAACCCCTCGGGAAGCTGATTCTCCTCGGCTCGATTCTCTTCAGCGTATTCGCGGCCCT
>CAZIDC010000671.1:0-1957 GCA_964537885.1 uncultured Syntrophaceae bacterium
TATCCTTCCCCCTCACCCCCGCCCTCTCCCCCGTTTGCGGGGGAGAGGGGAAGGGGGAGGGGGCTTAACTTGATCTTAATGAACGAGCACAAAAAAATAGCCAGGGCCGCCGGTATCGTGGGGGGCGCTACCCTCCTCTCCCGGATCTTCGGGTTTATCCGCGACATGGTGGTGGCCCAATTGTTCGGAGCCGGTATGGCCACGGACGTTTTTTTCGTGGCTTTTCGCATACCCAACCTCCTGCGACGCTTAGTGGGGGAGGGCGCTCTCACCGCCTCCTTTATCCCGGTTTATTCCGAATATATCGCCCAAAAACCAAAGGAAGAGGGCGACGAACTGGTCAGCTCCTCCTTTTCAGTATTGGCCGTCTTTCTACTCCTGTTGACCGGGCTGGGCATTCTCTTCTCGCCCTGGATCATCAAGGTCCTGGCTTACGGGTTCTCGCAGGAGCCGGAAAAATTTAAGCTCACCGTCTTGCTCACCCGGTTGATGTTTCCTTATGTCTTCTTTATCGGCCTGGTAGCCCTAAGCATGGGAGTCTTGAATTCATGGAAGCATTTCGCCGCCCCGGCGCTGGCGCCTGTCCTCCTGAATATTGCCATCATCGCCTGCGCCCTTTTTCTTTCCGGGATTTTGCCAACTCCCATATTGTCTTTAGCCATCGGCGTTCTCCTCGGGGGGATCGCGCAACTATTTTTCCAGGCCCCTTTTATACGGAAGAAAAAGATTAAGCTGCGCTTTCTCTTCAGCCTTTCCCATCCGGGGGTGAAAAGGATTGGATTGCTGATGGCCCCTTCGGTCCTTGGCCTGGGCGTAACCCAGCTCAACGTGCTGGTTAGCACTTTTTTGGCGTCTTACCTTCCCGAAGGCAGCATCTCCTATTTATATTACGCCGACCGGCTCCTGGAATTTCCCATGGGAATCTTTGCCATCGCCATCGCCACCGCCGTTCTTCCCACCCTTTCCGAGCACTCGGCCAAGCGCGATGTAGAAGGTTTGAAAAACACGCTTTCTTTCGCCCTGCGCCTGGCTTTTTTTGTAACTTTACCGGCCATGGTGGGGCTGATTGTCCTGCGCCTGCCCATCATCAACCTTCTATTTCAAAGGGGTGCTTTCGATGGACACTCGTCCGCAATGACTGCCCAAGCCCTGCTTTTTTATGCCCTGGGCCTTGCCGCCTTTGCCGGGGTGCGCATTGTCGTACCAGCCTTTTACTCTCTCCGGGATACCAGGACGCCGGTCAAAGTGGCTTTCGTAGCCCTTCTGGCCAACGCCGGTCTGGGGGCCGTTTTAATGATTCCCCTGCGACATGGAGGTTTAGCATTAGCCACTTCCCTGGCCGCCGGGGTGAACTTCGCCTTGCTCGTGCTTCTCCTGAAAAAGAGGTTAGGGCGGATTGGCTCCCGCAAAATATTACATTCTTTTTTAAAAAACTTGGGAGCGTCGGTTTTGATGGGATGCGCGGCTTATACAATATGTGCGGGCGGTCAATGGGAAACTTCTGGTGCGACCGTTGAAAAGATTTCCCTTTTGTTAGGAGCTGTTGTGGTAGGAATTTTGGTGTATGGGGGTGCCAGCTATCTAATGGGAAGTGAAGAGATGTATTCTATGGTAGAAATCATTAAAAAGAAGATAGGCCTGGGAAATGCCGGAAACAGCGAAACATGACACGGAACGTTCTGAAATTTAATTAAATTTCGGCTTCAGGCAAGACGAAGGATATTGTACGAAGTCTTGCCGCATTCAGAAAACCACCGACAAGGTCGGTGGTAGTTTATTTGATCAATAAATACTTCCCTTCCAACCCATCCTCAATATTTCCTCCATCCCTCTCCTCCCGGCCTGAGCCTCTGGCCGATTAATAATTCAACCATCATTTTTAAAACGGGGGGTGGACGAGACGTGGAAATGCCTTGACATTTTAGGAAGATCATTTATGATAATAATTATCAGAGAG
>CAZIDC010000672.1:0-1956 GCA_964537885.1 uncultured Syntrophaceae bacterium
TGCGCAGGTGGTAGGCGGCGGCCAGAGCTGCTGCCCCTGCGGCCTCCGCCAGGGTATGGGCGCTCTCTATCATCCATACCATGGCCCTCAAAATCTTTTCGTCGGGCAACAGGATGAAGTCATCCAACGCTTCCCAGAGGATCGCCTGCGGTAGAGCAAAAGCCGATCCAGTGGCCAGGCCTTCGGCAAAAGTGCGGTTGGGCGCTTCCACCAATTTTTTCTGCCGCCAGGATTCGTAAGCTGCCGGGGATGCTTCGGACTGAATCCCGATGACTCGAATGGCCGGATTGACCGCCCGGGCCACGAGGCAGGCCCCGGCCGCGCCGCTGCCGCCTCCGACCGGCACAAGAATTACCTGCAAGTCGGGCTGGTCCTCCAGCATTTCCAGGACTTCTGTAGCCACACCCGCAATGAGCAAGGGCTCATCGCCGGAATGGACATAGCGATACCCCTGTTCATCCGCCAGGGCCTCGCAATGCCGGCGGGCTTCGTCAAAATTGGGCCCGTGAAAAATCACCTCCGCTCCCATGCCCTGCATGGCCGCCACCTTCCCCGGATTGGCCCGCTCGGGCACGACGATGCGCGCTTTGACCCCGAACAATCTCGCCGCAAAAGCTACAGACTGTCCGTGGTTTCCCGTGGAAGCGGTGATCACGCCTCTTGCCCGCTCTCCGGGGCTGAGCTGGGAGATCAGATTAATCCCGCCGCGAACCTTGAAGGCTCCAATGGGCTGGTAGTTTTCATGTTTGATGTAAACTTCAGTGCCCACTAAGTTATTAATTGCCGGATAGCCGTGCAGAGGCGTGCGTGGCAGGTAGGGTCGAATTTGCCGCTGGGCAACCAGTACATCTTTAAACTTGGGAATTGGCATGTTGCGGATTCCTCGTTTCCCCGGCCTGCATCCTGCCCGATTGGGTCAAGATCAGGACCGGACGCTGCTCTATTATGATTGATAATGATCAAACCATTTCTGATCGGCCAGCACCACGGAAGTTTCGACCTGACGTTCAGGGATCGACCAGTATTTTTTTAGCAACCGGTTCTTCTCTTCAGCAGAGACCAACCGGAAACCATGCTTTTCGTAGAAACGGGTCGCCCAAACCGCGCTCGCCCAGGTGCCGATGAGAAGGGGCCGCGTCGTCTGCTTGCGAAGAAAGGATAGCAATTTCCCGCCTAAGCCCTGATGGTGGTTGGCCGTGCGAACATAGGCATGGCGAATGAGGGTCACATCCTGAACGTTTTGAATGCCCATTACTCCCACCAGTTGGCCGCCTTCTTCATATCCCCAGAATACGACTCCCCCGTTCATTTCATGGCGGAGTTCGCTTTCAGGCATGTACGGTTCTTTCCAGCGGTCCGCAGGAATTACTCCTTTATACGCCCGGGCAGCGTCGTTTATAATCTCGCAGATCACTTTAAATTCACTGCTTGCGCATGGCCGAATCATGGCTCTTCTCCCTTTTTACGCCAAAAGAAACGCTGACGCCATATATTGTATATCATTCCTGATGCCTTTTAATCAAGGCTCCCATTGGACCAACTTAAGGGGAGGCTTCGGAGAAAAAAGAGATTTTTTTAGACTTGGAATGGAACCTTATCAGGAAAAAAGAGAAAATATCTTCCAGTTTCAAAGATATCTATTTTGGCCAAACCAAAAATAAACTAATAAAAACAGTTATTTAATAACAATATAATCCCCGGCATTAAACTTGCTCAACTATTTAATAAAAGTATCCCAGATCTATTTTAATCGATAGATTTGGGGGTATAAAATTTTGAAAGAACAGTGGATGGGAATGATGATGGTTTCGTAAAAAGTCCATTTCCCCCCATTTTCGTCATTCCCGCGAAAGCGGGAATCCAGTTAATTCAAGCAGTTCTGGACTCCTGCTTTCGCAGGAGTGACGGCTTTTCCGACTTTTTACGAGATCATCAATGATAGCGGGACTGATTTGT
>CAZIDC010000673.1:0-1955 GCA_964537885.1 uncultured Syntrophaceae bacterium
CTATGCCGCGCTGCGCCCTCTGTGGTTTAAAAAAATGAATAAATGGGAAAGGATCGCTGCCGCTCTCCTGGCTTTTATCGGGGGGGGGGCCGCTGCGCTGGCCTACCGGATGGGCTTGGGAACGATGCACTACCCGGGGCCGGGTTTTTTCCCCTTCTGGCTGGCGGCCATTCTGGCCTTGGTTTCCTTTTTGTTTTTTTTGACCCGGGTAGGAATCGATCCCCAACCCGTTTCGTTATGGACCAAACAGACCTGGATCCGGCCGGTTCTGGCGGCGATCGTCATGTTCATCTACACCCTCCTTATAGGCTGGATGGGATTCTTTTCCGCCACTTTCCTCCTCTTCCTATCCTGGCTGATCCTGATCGAACGCGAAAAATGGTTGACAGTGGGTCTGGTCTCTATTTTGGGGACGACCGGTTTATACCTCGTTTTTACGATCTTCTTAAAAGTTCCCCTTCCCAAAGGAATTCTCTTCTGATGGAGGAAATAAAACCTGGACTCATTCCCTAGCCTGTTGCATGGTTTTTCCTTGGCCATCACTCCCCTAAACCTTTTATTCGGACTCATCGGCGCGGTCCTGGGAACGGCCGTAGGGGTTCTACCCGGGCTGGGGCCGGCAGCGACGATTTCCCTCCTTCTGCCCCTTAGTTATGCCCTCGGGAACCCGATAACATCCATTATCATGCTGGCGGGCATTTACTACGGGGCCATGTATGGCGGGTCGACCACCTCCATCCTGCTCAACATCCCCGGAGAAGCAGCATCGGTGGTCACCTGCATCGATGGTTACCAGATGGCCCAAAAGGGGCGGGCGGGCGCGGCCCTGGGAATGGCGGCCATCGGTTCCTTCATTGCCGGAACTGTCGGAGTCATCGGTTTGACCTTTGTCGCTCCTCCCTTATCAGCTTTTGCCCTGAAATTCGGCCCGGCCGAATATTTTTCCTTGACCGTTCTTGGTTTGCTGCTGGCCACCTATTTATCCGGCAAGTCCGTTTTAAAGGGGTTGGTCATGGCCGTTTTGGGTTTGCTGCTGGCCACCGTGGGCATGGACCCGGTTACCGGCAACATGAGATATACTTTCGGCTTGCTGATTCTTGAGGATGGATTTGATTTTCTAACCCTCGGCATGGGTCTTTTCGGCATCGGGGAAATTTTTATCACCCTCGAAGAAAAAGTGAAGGCCGAGCTGGCGACCAGCAAGATTGCCAATATTTGGCCGACTTTAAAAGACTGGGCCAGCGCCAAGTGGTCTATTCTCAGGGGTTCGGCGGTGGGTTTTTTTGTCGGTTTGCTGCCCGGCGGAGGGGCGGTGATTGCTTCTCTTTTAGCTTACGCGGTTGAAAAAAGAGTCTCGAAGGAGCCGGAAAAATTTGGGCAAGGGGCGCTGGAGGGGGTTGCCGGCCCCGAATCGGCCAATAATGCGGCGGCCAGCGCATCTTTTATCCCGATGCTCACCCTGGGCATCCCTGGCAATCCGGCGATTGCCATGATCTTCGCGGCCCTCTTGATTCAGGGTGTTACCCCCGGCCCGCTTTTGATCAAAGATCATCCCGATCTCTTCTGGGCGGTGATTGCCTCGATGTATATTGGCAACGCCCTTCTCCTCGTCCTGAATCTGCCCCTGGTCGGATTGTGGGTCCAAATGTTAAAAGTCCCCTATTCGATCCTGGCCCCCTTCATTGTTTTAATCTGTTCCATCGGGGTCTACAGCATGAAGAACGACGCGACCGACGTGATGATGATGGTAATATTCGGAGTCGTGGGCTACGTGTTGCGGAAGCTTCAATTCGAGCTGGGCCCGCTTCTTCTGGCCTTTGTTCTGGGCCGCATTCTCGAAAGATCTTTGCGCCAGGCTCTGCTGATCGCGCACGGGGACATTTCCATCTTTATCACCAAGCCAATCTCCGCGGCCCTGCTGGGAATAATCATGCTGATCATCCTCGTTTCCATCT
>CAZIDC010000674.1:0-1938 GCA_964537885.1 uncultured Syntrophaceae bacterium
TCCCGGGAGAAGCGGCTTCTGTAATTACCTGCATCGACGGCTACCAGATGGCCCAGCAAGGTCGAGCCGGGGCTGCTTTAGGCATGGCCGCCTTCGGGTCGTTCATCGGCGGGACCCTGGGAGTCCTGGCGGTCATGCTTATCTCTCCGGTCCTTGCGGAAGCGGCCCTCAAGTTCGGCCCGCCGGAGATGTTCGCCCTTCTTTTTTTCGCTTTTACCTGCATCGGCACCCTGGTGGGCAAATCCGTCTCCCGCGGACTTCTCATGGCCGTTTTGGGATTGCTTCTGGGCGTTGTGGGAACGGACGCCATCCACGGCATGGACCGCTTCACTTTCGGAACCCTTTACCTGCGCGACGGCATCGGTTTAGTTCCCTTAGCGATGGGTCTCTTCGGTCTCGGAGAGATTTTCTATAACATCGAGCGGCGGGAGGAGACGGGTTCCATCCTGAAGGTCCCCAAGAATCTCCTTCCCACCTGGGAGGATTGGAAGCAGTCCATATGGCCGGTCATCCGCGGCAGCGGCTTGGGCTTCGGGATCGGAGTGCTGCCCGGCGGAATGCCGGCCGTGGCTTCGCTGATGAGTTATGCCGTGGAGAAGCGCGTTTCCAAGCAACCGGAACGGTTTGGGAAAGGGGCCATCGAAGGGGTGGCGGGCCCGGAGACCGCGAACAATGCCGCGACCGCGGGAGGGTTTATTCCTTTACTGACCCTGGGCATTCCGACCAATTCCGTTCTGGCTCTCCTCCTGGCGGCCCTCATGCTGCATGGCGTGACCCCCGGGCCCTTGCTCCTCCTCAAGTGGCCCCATGTTTTCTGGGCGGTCATCGCCAGCATGTACATCGGCAACCTCATGCTTCTCATCTTGAATCTGCCCCTCATCGGCATCTTCGTCCAACTGTTGCGGGTCCCCTACGCGATCCTTTCCCCCCTCATTATCATGTTTGTCCTGCTCGGGGCTTATGCTTTGAACAACAGTCTGGCCGATGTCTTTATGACCCTCTTCTTCGGAGTTTTGGGCTATCTCCTAAAACGGTTTTCTTTTGAACCCGCCCCGCTCGTCTTGGCCTTCGTCTTGGGGCCGATGATGGAGGTCAATCTCAGTAAATCCCTGATCATGTTCAATACGGGAAACCCGCTTTACTTCTTTACCCGTCCGATTGCGGGAGTTCTGCTGGCCCTGGCCCTGGTTGTCTTGGGCCTCCCCTTTTTACGCAGGCTGGGGGGAAAAGTTTTTCATAGATCGTGAATATCCCCCTGGAATCTCCACTTTTTCTATCCTTGGGATCCGAAAACGAGAACTTGATTGAGCTCCTGGATATCTCTTTTTGTAAGTTTTTCAAGATTGCTCAGCGCATCTGCGGTCCATCCAATCTTTTCCGCAGCCAATATCCCTTGGGTGAACTTGGCGAAAAGGGCTTTGAACTGTTCCATGGTCAGAGGCTCTGCGGGAGATCCGATGGACTGCACCCGTTCCCTGGAGAGGACCCGCCCATCTTTTAATTTGACATCAATACGGGCCGGGGTATCCATGGCAAATTGGGGAATCCACTCCGGGTGATTTAAAATTTCTACTTTCTTGCGGGCTTCCTTGAACTTCGGGTCAGCGATTCTTTCGAGGGCCACATGGTTGAAGTTTACATCCTTATCCAGCAGGATGGCCGACAAGGCATTATGAAAGCTGAACTGGAGGTCCCCGATACTCTTAGGTTCAGGGCGGTTGCAAACTTCCTCAAGTTTAGAGATATGGACCGTAATCCGCTCTACCTGATCATAGGAGATTTTTTCTTGTTGGGTGAGTTCCAACAAGGCATCCAGGTGCCGATGCATATAAAAGCAACAGGGATATTTTTTGATCCAGATGTCATGGACCCTCCATTCCCTTCCCAATTTTTCGACGAATTTTTCGGGGACAACCCTGTCTTGGCCAAGCAGACGGG
>CAZIDC010000675.1:0-1938 GCA_964537885.1 uncultured Syntrophaceae bacterium
TACAGCCGCATCGGCAATGCCAGCTGCCTGCTGGGCTGCGCCAGGGGCGCCACGGAAAAAGCCATTGACTTTGCCAAAAACAGGAAGGTCGGCAATAAAACAGTGACCGACTTTCAGGGGATGCGGTGGATGATCGCCGAGGTAAGCACCAGGCTGGAAGCGGTTGCGCTCCTCCGGGATAAAGCGGCCTGGCTGGAAGACCGAGGCAAGGATCCGGGGCGGGAGGTTGCCATGGCCAAGCTGCTGGCCGGGGAAGTGAGCCTTGAAGCCATCTCCCAGATGATCCAGCTCACGGGCAGTTACGGCTGCTATCGGGACACCCCTTTCGAGCGCTACTGGCGGGATGCCAAGACCCTCTGTATTGCCGGGGGCACGCTGGAAGTGATGAAAAATAACATTGCCAGGCAAATATTGGGATAGAGTCAACGTTGGTATTGTTAAAAACCGTCGATGGCCGGGGATGTATGACGTGGCCAACATGAAGCACGTGAACTACATTCTGGAGCGGGCTCAGGCCATTCTCCAGAGGGAAGACGAAAAGGCCGCCGCCCTAAATTCCGCCGCCGGTCTGCCGTAGGCAAATTAAACCCATCCCGCCCGGGGATGGAGAACCATACAGGTCAACACCATCAAGAAAAGGAGTTTTTTTATGGCCAGAGGACTTGAAGGGATCAAGGTCGTCGAGGTAGGGGGGGCCGCCGCCATGCCCCTGGCGGGAATGCTCATGGGGAGTTGGGGGGCGGAGGTCATTCACGTCGAACCCCCGGACCGGGGCGATATGCAACGGGAATTTTTAATCCAGGGGGCTTCGGGTTGGGCGAAGCCCCATCCCATTAACTATATATGGGAGCATGTGAGCCGCAACAAGAAAAGCATCGGCATTAACATGGGCACCCCCGAAGGACAGGCTATTTTGCACAAGATCATCGCCTCCGCCGATGTCTTTTTGAACAACCTGCGGCCTTATGAACTGGAAAAGTTCAACCTGACCTATAACACCTTATCCAAGCTTGCCCCAAAGATCATCTATGCCAACCTTACCGGATATGGCCGGCTTGGCCCGGAAAAGAACAGCGGCGGTTATGACTCGGTGGCCTTCTGGGCGCGCAGCGGCGTGATGGACCTCCTCCACGAGACCGATACCGCTCCCAATATTTCTCGGCCCGCCTACGGGGACAGCATTACCTCCCTAAGCCTGCTGGCTGGTCTCATGGCTGCTCTCCTCATCCGGGAACGCACAGGGGTGGGGCAGGAGGTCGAAGTTTCTCTTTTCAACACGGCTACCTGGGTTCTTGGTTTTGATATCAGCGGTTGCCTGATCACCGACGAAGACGCCATGCGGCCCCAGCGCCGGACCATGGGGAATCCCATCCGCAACTTATACCCGACCCGGGATAAGCGGTGGGTCATGCTCGGCATGACCAACGCCCAGCACTACTGGCCCGGATTCTGCAAGGCGATCGGACGCGCTGAATTGGAGAACGATCCGAAATTTTCCACCTATAAAGCAAGGTCGCAAAACGCAGCGGAGTTGGTGGATATCATCGATTCCATCTTTCGCACCAAGACCTATGCCGAGTGGATCGAAATTCTGAGCGCCAATCGACTCGTTTGGTCGCCGGTGAAGACCCCCCTGGAGGTAACTCAGGATGAGCAGGCCATCGCCAATGATTTTTTTACGGAATGGAACCATCCTAAGCATGGAAAGATTAAGGTGCTCAACAACCCCATCAAGCTCTCCAAGACACCAACCGAGATCAAGATGAGGGCCCCGGACCTCGGCGAGCACACGAGCCAGATCATGAAAAAGCTTGGCTACTCCGAAGCGGAGATCGCTAAGATGAAAGAAGGCGGCATTGTGGGATGAAGAGGGCGGGGGGGAATAAAAGATTTAAGGATTATCCAATGTCCTTTAAGGGAAGGTTTCGGGCAATGAAG
>CAZIDC010000676.1:0-1936 GCA_964537885.1 uncultured Syntrophaceae bacterium
GCCCGCCTGTGGGGCAAGATTCAGCTTGCCACCACGGGCACGACCGTGAAGGTTCAGGGTCTGGAAAACATCGACCCCATAAAAAGCTACATCCTGGTTGCGAATCATCAGAGCAACTTCGATATCTTTGCCTTTTTGGGATATCTTCCGATCCAGTTCCGCTGGATCGCCAAAGCGGAGTTATTCCGAGCCCCGTTCATGGGATGGGCCATGTCTCGTATCGGTTACATCGCCATCGAACGCGAGAGCCCCAAAAAGGCTTACCGCAGCATGCTCCAGGCTGCTGAGAAAGTGAAAAAGGGCTTTTCGGTTTTGATCTTTCCCGAAGGGACCCGCAGCCCGGATGGAAACCTCCAGCCCTTCAAAAAAGGGCTCTTTCTCATCGCCCTAAAATCCCGGGCCCCCATCCTGCCGATCACCATTTGTGGAACAGCCAAGATCATGCCGAAAGGAGCTTGGCGTGTCTATCCGGGAAGAGTGCAAATCATCATCGACCCCCCCCTGGAAACCGCGGGTGTCCCCCCCCAGAAAGAAGAAGACCTCTCCGCCCGCGTCCGCAGCATCCTAATGCAGCATCTGCCCTCTACGTGATTGACTCCCAAAATCATTTGGAATAGACTACTTCGAAAAGAAAGGAAGAATCCTTAGGATGGATACCCGGGAGAAGATCAAGCAGTTCGCCGCTGTTCAAGCCGCCAAAGCGATTCTAAGGATTCTCCCGCGAATCAGCGAAGAAAGACTTCTTCATTTTCCGCTCGTCCGCAAAGGGCTGGAGGCGGTCTCATATTATCCTGAAGGGAGAGATTTCCTTAAAAGCATCCTGCTCCATGGCCGGCGGGCCATCGGCCGGTGTTCCAAGGAATGCCTGGCCAAATTTGCCGAAGATCTGATCGTCAACGAGTTCGTCGCCGCCACCGCCAGACGGGAGAAATTTAAATCCCGCCACGGATTCTACCCGCCTTTCTTCCTGGTCGTCAGCCCTACCATGCGCTGTAACCTGAACTGTTACGGCTGTTATGCCGGCCAATACGACAAGGGAGAAAAACTGGAAACGGCGCTGATTCACCGCCTTCTTCAGGAGGCCAAAGAGATGGGGATTTATTTTATCACCGTCTCCGGCGGGGAGCCTTTTATCCGGGAAGACCTCCTTGATATTTTTGCCGCTCACAGCGACGTCTACTTCCAGGTCTACACGAACGGCACATTTATCGATGAGTCGACGGCCCGGGCGCTCTCCCGCCTGGGGAACGTCCTGCCGGCAGTCAGCGTGGAAGGGTGGGAAGAAGCCACGGACGCCCGCCGGGGACCGGGCAGTTTTAAAAAGGTGCTTTCGGCCATGGCCCGATTGCGGGAAGCCGGGGTTCTCTTTGGATTTTCGGCAACCGCCACCCGCCAGAACAATGAATTGATCTGCAGCGATGAGTTTGTCAATTTCTGGATCGACCGGGGGTGTTTTATCGGCTGGTATTTCAACTACCTTCCCATCGGCAAAAAACCCGACCTCGATCTCATGCCCACCCCAGAACAGCGGATTTACCGGAGAAAACGACTTATCGAGATGCGCCAAAATCTGCCCATCATTCTGGCCGATTTCTGGAATGACGGGCCGCTGGTTGGGGGGTGCATCGCCGGGGACCGCTACCTGCACATCAACGCCAACGGCGATGTCGAACCCTGCGTCTTCGTCCACTTCGCCGTGGACAATATCAAGGAAAAATCCCTGGCCGAAATCTTAAATTCTAATTTTTTTCACAGCATCCGCCAGCGCCAGCCCTATTCGGCCAACTACTACCGGCCCTGTATGGTCATCGACCACCCGCACGTCCTGCGGGATGTGGTCGGGAGATCGGGAGCCCATCCGACCCATCCCAATGCCGAAGCAATCCTTACCCAATTCGCCGGCGACCTGGACCGGTATGCCCGGGACTACGGGAAA
>CAZIDC010000677.1:0-1919 GCA_964537885.1 uncultured Syntrophaceae bacterium
AAAAAACTTTTTTTCGTGAACAAGGAAAAATCCATTGCCCTAACCGTTCTGGGAAAAGCGCCGTTGGCCGAAGGTGTGCGCATCATCATCTCGCACATCGACTCCCCGCGCATCGACCTCAAGCAGAATCCCCTTTATGAGGAGGCGGATATGGCCCTCTTCCGCACCCACTATTACGGTGGAATAAAAAAATACCAGTGGGTGACCATCCCCCTGTCCCTCCACGGTTTAGTGGTGAAAGCCGATGGTTCGGCGATAAGCGTCGAGATCGGGGAAGATCCGGGAGATCCTGTTTTTGTCATCAATGACCTTCTTCCCCACCTCTCGGGCAAAGCCCAGGATCAGAAGAAGATCGCCGAAGCCATCGAAGGCGAAAAGCTTACTGTGCTCGCGGGAAGCCTTCCCTTTCCCGACCCCGAGGCCAAAGAAAGGGTCAAGCTCCGGGTCATGGACCTTCTGCACCAAAAGTACGGGCTGGTCGAGGAAGATTTCATCAGCGCAGAGCTGGAGTTGGTGCCGGCGATGAAGGCCCGGGATGTCGGGTTTGACCGCAGCCTGATTGGCTCCTACGGGCAGGATGACCGCGTCTGTGCTTACACTTCTTTGCAGGCCATCCTTGCCCTTCCCGACCCGACCCGAACGGTTGTTACCCTGTTCGTGGATAAAGAAGAGATCGGCAGCGATGGGAATACCGGAGCCAAATCCCTTTTCCTGGAGAGCATCCTCCGCGCTTTAATCCAACAGTCCGGCCTCCCGGTTTCAGAAGCCTTGCTGAAAGAAGTCCTGGCCAATTCTAAGGCGCTTTCCGCCGACGTGCAAGCCGCTCTCGACCCCAACTACCCGGAGGTCCATGAAAAGCAGAATGCCGGGAAGCTCGGCTACGGGATTTGCCTGGAAAAATCCACCGGCTCCCGCGGCAAAGCCGCGGCCTCGGATGCCCGGGCCGAATACGTGGGCGAAATCCGGCGCATCTTCAACGAGAGCAAAGTGGCCTGGCAGATGACCGAGATCGGGAAGGTGGATGAAGGGGGCGGGGGAACCGTGGCCAAATACTTAGCCATCTACGGAATGGATATCATCGACTGCGGCCCGGCGGTTCTTTCCATGCACTCGCCCTTTGAGGTTGCTTCCAAAGCGGACATCTTTGAAACCTACAAGGCTTACCGGGCTTTCCTGTCCAGCCCATAAAGACCGTAAGTTGGGAGTGGTGAGTTGTGAGTCGTTCAGGCGCGGTCACCGGGCCCCCACGACTTACAACTCTCAGGGAGAGCAAAGTTGGGAGGAGGATCTATTTACATAAGAACCATGGGGAGAGGTTTTAATTCCCTGCGGATCGGATCCAGGATCATTCCCAAAGCCTCGATGGTCGTAGCGCCTAATAGAAATACACCTTTATCACCGAAGACAACGGGCGCTGCCCTTATCTTTTTTTGGTATTCAAAGTAGGCGTTGCCAATGGGCTTTTTAATGATCTCTCCGTTGGCGAGGATAAACTCCTGAAAGGAGGTTGGCTTTATACCAAGAGTTTTTAATATCCTCTCTGGAACGACGGAATAAACTGCCCCGGAGTCAACGAGGAATTCACATTCCCGCTTTTTTTGGGGATGTTCAGGATTGATCACCTTTACTCTTAGGAAAGTAAGGCCCATGTGCAACAACCCTCTTCAATTCCCTCTGTTGAATTCATCAACTTGATTCTAACCAGTCCTCTTTGGTAAAGTCAAGCAAAACGAAACCGTAATAAATGGTCATTGATAATCCGCCTTAGGCGGATTATCAATCTCAATCCTTCCCATTCATTACTTCATACGTTAGGATCGCATCTTCACAATAATCAGCAATCTCGGAATATTTCTTAAAAAAGGTGCTAAAATTCACTGGCCGTCCCGGGGTGAAAAGATCCGTGAATTTCTTTGGCA
>CAZIDC010000678.1:0-1919 GCA_964537885.1 uncultured Syntrophaceae bacterium
CGTAATTCTTAAGGACATCCAGGTCGATTTCCAGGCCGAGGCCGGGTCCTTGCGGCAGATGAAAAAATCCTTGGGCCAATGTCGGCGGCTGTTGGAAGACGCTGGCCGCGAGGGTGACATACAGATATTCAATGGACTCGGCAAAGGGGGAGGCTGCTACCAGGTGGGCGGTCGCCAGCAGCCCGGGACCGAAATAGGGTGAATGGGGAGCTATTTTCACGTTATAGGCTTCAGCCAGGGCGGCCACTTTCCGCCATTCGCTCACGCCGCCGACTTTGATCACACTCGGTTGAATAAAAGTTACCGCTCCGGCGTCGAGCATTTCTTTGAACTGGTAGGCGGTGCAGGCATTTTCACCGGCAGCCAGCGGCGTCCCGCTCAGTCGGCCCAATTTGGCCAAGGACCGAAAATCCTCGGGAGGCCAGATGGGTTCCTCCAGCCAGTAAAGCCCATAAGGAGCCAATTGGCGGGCCATCTCCAGGGCTTTTTCCGGACTCCAGGCGCAGTTGATGTCCATCATCAGCAAAGTGTCTTCTCCTACCAACTGGCGGACTGTCCGCAAACTTTCCACATCACGCTGGTGGAGCTTGATCTGGTCATAACCCGATTGTTTGGCGTGCCGGGCCGCAGTCTTCAAATGGACCGGGTCGGAATAGCGGACCAGGCTGGCATAAGCGGGGACTTTGGTTGAGCTCGCACCCCCCAAAAGGCGATAGAGCGGAAGTCCGGCGCATTTCCCGGCTATATCCCACAGGGCAATATCTACGCCGCTGATGGCAAAAGTGGTAATCCCGTAGCGGCCAAAAAGGTGGGTTTGGCGGTACATTCGATCCAACAAAGAGGAAATATCCGTTGGATCAGCCCCGAGCAGCATGGGTTTTAAAAGATGGTTCACCACGGCAAGGGTGGCCTGGGGAACACCATACCCGAAAGCTTCTCCATACCCCGTAATCCCTTCATCCGTGGTTACGGCAACGATGATCTGGTTAAAGTTTCCCCAGACCCAGGGGGTAGGAAATTTTTCTTCTTGGCAGGGGATGGCCAGTAGGTAGGCCTTAACATCGGTAATTTTCATAAACTCCCTCCTGATTTATCCTTGGGGATTTACCTCTCTTGTACGCGCTACCATTACCAGATCTCCGGATTTTTCCCGATCAAACGGGCTCCCGTCCAGACCCCCAAAATGCCGTGGGTCTTCAAAACCTGCCCGGCGCAAAGCCTCATCCAAATCCTGTTGCCGCAGCGGGCGTTGCGGAGTGCTGTTGACCTGCACCGTCCAGGAGGAAACCCTTTGATCCCCCTCTTTCGGCTTGCGCTCGAACAACGCCGTATGGAACGTGATGAACTCCGGCCCATAATCCGCCAAGCGCCACACCAGCGTATCGGCGTTCCCGTTGGCCGAAAAGAAACGCGGCTTGGTTTTCAGGCGCAGGTCATAATTCAAGTTGTGCAGGATCACCACGCCGCCGGAATTCAGCTTCGCGCGCATGCGCTGCATGGCGTCCACCAGCTCTTCCTGCGAGAGCAGGTGCGGCAGCGAGTTGCCCAGGCAGAGGATGGCGTCGAAGGTTTCGGGAAACTTTTCGAGCTGGGTGAAATCGGCGACCTCGAAACGCGC
This sequence comes from uncultured Syntrophaceae bacterium, assembly GCA_964537885.1. Classification (GTDB taxonomy): domain Bacteria; phylum Desulfobacterota; class SM23-61; order SM23-61; family SM23-61; genus CAZIDC01. The sequence continues at coordinate 1,619 of CAZIDC010000678.1, forward strand.
GTTGACTTGCGCCTGCGACGCGTTAGCCCGCGCCCGCTCGATCATCTCCGGGCTGGCATCGCACCCGGCAGTCCGGTAACCTTTTTGTTCCAGCGCAATGGCATGCCAGCCCGTGCCGCACGCCGTATCCAGCACGCTCCGGGCCTGACGAGAATCCAGGGTGCGCTGGAGGAACGGCATCTCCTGCGCCAGCCTCGTCCGCCAGTCGGTCATGACATCGAAGGCCTTGGCTAACCTATTATAGAATTCGATGCTATTGAGTGTTTCCATTGTCAGCTATGGGGAGACATAATTTAAACTC
>CAZIDC010000679.1:0-1918 GCA_964537885.1 uncultured Syntrophaceae bacterium
CTTTTATTTCTTTTCATATCGTTTCCTTTCTGCATCGGTCATATCGCGGGCAGTTAGGATCAAGGCTTGGTTACCTTTCTTATGAACGAAGAAAATGATAAGATAGCGTCCCGAATCCGTTTGCCCTAATGCCGCGTAGACATTTTCACCGCGCCGATGCCCCTTCTCGATAAATCTAAAATGGGAGGCGGTATTTAGAACTTCTCTCACTTCATCCAAGCCGACATGATGTTTTGCGCTTATTTTTTCGACTATTTCCTCAAGCAAAATGATGCTGGAAATTTTCAAGCCTGACCCCGTATCCCTTTAAAATGGCTTTCCTTGGGCCCGATGAAAAACGTCCCCTCTATGCCTATTGAAGCTATCAGGTTGGTTTGCAGGACAACAATAATTAAAAGAGTCCACTTCTTTCATGCCCGGCCAGGTAGTTCATGGGTTCTACCGAGTCCCAGGCCGCCCGTTTCATCGAGACGAGGTGGGAAATCGAAAAAGCATTGCGCAGAACGGCTGCGGCCCCCTCCCAGCCAATCTGGGACCAGGCATAACCCGTTTTATAAAGTTCGGTGAACTCCCGGTAGAAATCGGCCAGCTTGAGCTTGGTGGGAAGGACGGCATGGACGTAATCGAAAAGCTCGTAGTTGGTGGTGACCAGTTTTTCCTTGACCCGGGCAAAAAGCTCCGTACCCGGAAGCGGTGTGAGGATGGTCAAAGAAGGGGAATAAAGCTTCCGGTCAAGGATGTACTGGCGAAGGCGGCGGAAGTCTTTCTCCTGGAAAGAGGGGTCAATGATGAAGGCCGCGATGACTTCCATCCCGTGAGCCCGGATAATTTTCAACGCCTCCTCGTTGTTCTCGACGGAGTTGTGCTTGTTCAACTGGCCGAGGGCGTCCTCGTCGATTTTCTCAAACCCGATAAAAAATTTCCAAAAACCGGCTTTTTTCAAGAGGGGGACGACCTCTGGATGCTGGACGATGGAATCGCTGCGGACCTGGCAGGTAAAACGCTTCCGGATCCGGTTTCCAAGGATAAGTTCAGCGATGCGTTTGGCCCGGGGCACGCTGAGAAGGAAATTATCATCCGCCAGGAATATGTACTTGGCCTGGATGGTTTGGATTTCCGCTAAGACTTGCTCCGGACTTTTCATCCGGCATTTTCCCTGAAAAAATTTCCAGACGCTGCAAAAATCGCAGCGATACGGGCACCCGCGGGCTGTCTCCATGATGGAGAAGGGTTTCTGGAACCCGAGGTAATAGTGCTGGCGGTAGTGCTGGGTGAGGTGGCGGGCCGGCAGGGGGAGATCATCGAGGTTGGAAATCAGAGGCCGCTCGGGCGTATAGTGCAGGCCTGACCCCGTATTCAGGACCAGCCCCGGAATGGTCTTCAGATCATCTCCGACCTCCCAGGTCTGAATGATTTCCGCAATAGCCTTTTCCCCTTCGCCAATCACCACCCCGTCGATGGAGGGGCTGAAAAAATCCTGGGGGGAAAGGGACGCATGATGCCCACCGATAAAGACAGGTACGTTCCGGCTCCAATCCTTGATGGCGGCGGCGATCTCACCGGCCTGGTAAACGTCGATGGTGAAAGAACAATTGATCCCGCAGAAATCCGGCTGGAATTCGCCAAGGACTCTGGGAAGCTCGTTTTCAAGGCGCAGGTCTAAAATTTTGACCTGGTGCCGGTCCAGGCTGCCGGCAATTGACTCCAGGCCTAAAGGCTCGACCACGGCCAGACGACGAAAGCCGAGCCCCCGTTCCTGGGAAGGCTGGATGAACAAGATTTTCATGTTTTCCCTTTCTCCATCGCCAAAACCCAAAAAAAGGTCCCTTGTAAGGCAAGCCCATTACAAGGGACCTTCTCCATCTGGCGGGGTCGACGGGATTCGAACCCGCGGCCTCCGGCGTGACAGGCCGGCGTT
>CAZIDC010000680.1:0-1914 GCA_964537885.1 uncultured Syntrophaceae bacterium
AAATTACCTTTGATTCTATCACTGATTCATCTATAATAGTCTTCATTGCCCCACCAAAATTTCCCGACCGCTTCACCGGCGGGATAAAAAAGGAGGATCTCATGCCCCTCATTCACGTTCACATGTTTGAAGGAAGGACAACGGAACAAAAAAAGAAACTGGTTGGAGCCATGACCGAGGCCGTGGTAAAATCCCTGGACGTCAAACCCGACGCGGTTCGTATCATTCTGCATGATATGGCCAAGCAAAACTACGCCATAGCCGGCGTCTTGCAGTCAGAGAAAAAATAGCTTTTACTGACCGCTGAAGGCTAACCGCTGACGGCTTTTTTCTCATAGTAGGCCGCCAGATGGGCCAGGGCCCGAGCGGCGAATGGCAAAGATGGATATGCCGGAATTCCAGCCTGGCAGAATCGCTGGCGCATCCGGGCTGCTTCGGTGGCCAGGAAAGGGTCTTCTCCGCTTCCATCCACAACAAGGACCAGAGGTTTCCTCGAACGGTTTTTCTGCAGGTACTCGACGGCAGCCTGAGTCGTATCTTTATCCTGGGGGGTGGCATAGGTTGACCGGGGGATCAGTCGATCCACGATGATCATGTCCAGCCCCGGATCCGCGAAGGCCACTTCCAGGATCTGGCCCATAAACTCCGGGTCATGAAACGACCTCCAGGCATCCACCGGGTTGCGGGCAAAGGATCCAACGGCAGGGACCAAAGCAGTCAATTTCTCCCGGGTCTCTCCAATCAAGGGAGGGACCTGGAGACCCAGGCGCATACAGATATCGGCGTAATAAACGGAGTTTCCCCCGCCTCCACCGAGGATAAACGTCCGCCGCCCTTGAGCCGGTGGAAGGTTGAGGAAAGCCATGGCTGTACCGGCAACTTCCTCCAGGGAGCGGGCCCGGCAGAGGCCGGCCTGCTTAAGACCGCTCTCCCAGAATTGATCTTCTCCCGAAAGAGTTCCGGTATGGGAAGCCACAGCCCCGGCTCCCGAAGGGGTCTCCCCCCCTTTCCAAATTACCAGCGGCTTGGTGCGGTTGACGCGCCTGGCCAGGTCCAGAAACCGCCGCCCATCAAGAATGCTCTCTAAATAAAAACCAATAACCCTCGTCTCTTCATCGTCGGACAGGTATTCTAAATAATCCGTACTGTCTAACACCGCTGCATTTCCAAAGCTGACCGCCTTGCTGACACCCAGGCCCATGAAATGGGCATGCTCAGTCATCCGTTGGCTGAGCGTCCCGCTCTGGGAGAGAAAAGCCAGACAGCCGGAGGATGCGGGAATCTGCCCCCAGAGCATCAAACGGGATGCCGGCGCGTAAGGCCCCATGCAATTGGGACCGATGACGTTGAGCTGGCCCTTGACCGCTTCCCGTTTAAGCTCCTTTTCCAATTGAATGCCCTCGTCCGTTCCCAATTCTTTAAACCCCGAAGTCAGGATGTAAACATTTTGTATCCCTTTCCGAGCGCACCCTTCCAGCACGGTCGGCACGAACCGGGCAGGGACGCAGACGATGGCCAGGTCCACTGCTTCCGGAAGGGCCTGGATGTCGCGGTAAACCGGGTATCCGTTGATCTCCCGGGCAGCGGGGTTAATTAAGTAAATCCTGCCGGCGTAACCTGCACGCTGTAGATTCTTAAGAAAAAATTGCCCCCCAAGACCGCTATAGGTACGGGATACTCCTACAATGGCAATGCTTTCAGGGGAAAAAATTTTATCGAAGATTTTTCTTCGCTCCGCCTCCATGCGCTGTTTTCACAACCTCCTTTAAAAGAAAATACTTTGGGGACGCAGATGAACGCAGATTTTCATGATCCTAATAAAAAGGCATCGGGGAATATCTGCGATCGACTGAATTGGCCGACTCTCCAGATTTAATCACCGGGCATTATACCCGAAATCAGCCCAAAAGAAAA
>CAZIDC010000681.1:0-1913 GCA_964537885.1 uncultured Syntrophaceae bacterium
CAAATTATAAGGGTAGTTATTCCAATAGTCATGGTCTACCTTTCATCTCCGTGGAAGTAAGTGTGATGAGGTCCCGAATGAACTTCGCCACTCCTTGGAGCAACAATAGGAGAATTCCTATTACCATGAGGATTTTAAAGGGATATATAGGGGGCGAAAAAACACTGGAGTAAACTTCTCTGATTTCCAGAGAAAACCAGGCATCCAAGGCTGCTTTCCACAGCAGGACCCCAATCCCAAAGAAAAAAAACGCCGAGGTAATCAAGTCTACGATGGCCCGCCTTCTTGCCGAAAGGCGAATCACAAGCGCGTCAACTCCGATATGGGCATCATGAAGAAGCGCATAGCCACCGCCAAGAACCACAAGGGCGCCAAGAAGCTGAATATTGATATCCCAGGACCAAACGGTAGGCCGGTTGAATACATACCTGAGGATCACATCATACGTTACCAACGCAGTCAAAGGAATAATCAACCAGCCAGAAATTTCCCCCACCCGTTCATTTAACGAGTCAATAAAGCGGCAGAAGCTTTTCATCTTGTTAAACCCCTCAACCGATTCAAGAAAGCGGTTACCGATTTTTCTCCTGTTTTATCCCGCCCGCTGAGCCTGTGAAAAGCTTTCCCCTCCCAGCCATCGGAGCCCAACCCAGCCCTTCCCGGTTCAATTCATGGTCAAACATTCATATCTCTTTCCCAGGTCCCGAGAAAGGCCGGGCCTCCGTTGCTTTTTATTCCCCTCTGATTCGCCGGGTCTGGGTTCTTTTCTCTTCGCTCCCGAACCCCCAAATTCCCCTTTCTCATCAGAGTCACTTTATCCGGGAGTAGTCTCTCATTTGCTTTTTCACGATATCCACTAACTTGGCACACCTGGCGCTTTTGGCGGCCACTTTGGGGTAAAGGGTATCCACCGCCCTTTGGGTCACCTTGTTAACATCCTCAGCAGACCAGGAATAAGGGATCACCCCGTATTTTTCCTTCGCATCCGCTATCACCCAGGTACACTGCTGCTGCCATTTGTGGGACAGAGCGTAAGTAATATATCGCAAATTATTTTCCAGCAAGTCCTGTATATCCTTGGGCAGTGCCTTGAATGCCTTCATGTTAATCAGTATGTTAACCGGGGCATTGGAGATCCGGGGGCTGTAAACAATACCCTTGGCAACCTCCTTCAGCTTAAGTTCCTCCAGGGTTCCCGAGCCAGCCACCCATCCATCAATGGTACCCAGTTTCAAGCCCATATAGATCTCCCCCCAGGGGAGCGGCACCGGGCTACCTCCGAGCATGGCAATGTAATCCCCCCAGAATCCGACGGCCCTTATCTTTTTCCCTTTGATCGCTTCGGAAGTCGGTGCGGGGAACATAGTCCCGATACTCACAATTGCATCCGTGTGCATGGGAAACCAATTTATATTACGCTCGGCATAAACTTTTTTCAATTCTGCGTAAAGCCCATAGTTGTACAAGCAGTCATACTCCGCCGCCACAGTTGGCCAGGCGAAAGCCAGTCCGGTTTCTATATCCGTTTCTGGAATTCTCCCCGTATAGTAAGCTCCATAGGAAACTGCAATCTGAACCACACCTCGTCCTATAGCAGTATCCCCCTCAAAAGGCGGAAAAATTGCCCCCGGCTCTGCCCAATCGATGACCAGACGCCCACCCGTGGACCTTTTAATCCACTCCGTCCACTCCCGGGTAATCGCATGAACACCCGTATCGCCGGCGCGGAAGGGACCGTAAGCCGGAAGCTTCGTAGGGAAAGTTTCCTGTCCCTTCCATTTTATGACATCCGCCTTTTGGGCCGCTGTTTGGGGAGCATAGCCAAGAAGAAACGCCAGGGATAACAAAAAAACCAAAGCGAAACTAAACCATAAATTCTTTTTCATTTTTTCCCTCCATTTCAGTTTTGATTC
>CAZIDC010000682.1:0-1910 GCA_964537885.1 uncultured Syntrophaceae bacterium
ATTGACAAATTTGACGATTTTGGTAAATATTATCTCGCTCAAAGGTTGTTCGATCAAACAAGCTTTCAATCGTTTTTTGATTTCTCGTTCGTTCCCCCATTCTTGAAAGAAACGGGGGCGCTGTTCGGCCTCCTCATCATATATCAAGCTTCGCCATCGTTTCACTCAGCATTTTTTTATAAAGGCCAAACCTGATGATCTCGTAAAAAGTCTCCTGGGTCGTCACCCCGGCGAAAGCCGGGGTCCAGAACATCTTGAAATAACTGGATTCCGGCTTTCGCCGGAATGACGAATTCTATAGAATTTCGACTTTTTACGAATTCATCAAACCTGAAGATCCGTTGCTTCGTATTTTTTAAAGTTCTTGGAAGGGAAGGGGAACTTTGTAAACATTTACGGAGAAGGAGGTGAAGATCATTCTTTTGCGTTGGAAGAAGGGAAACGTTTAATCCTTAACTTCGCCAGAGGAGGGGCAATCATGAAAAAAAGTTGGATCATTATCGGACTCATTTTTTGCGCAGCTTTCATTCTGAACCCGGCTCTTTCTTCCGCCAAGCCCATCAAGGTTCTGGCCCAGTTCCCCATGAGCGGACCGGTAGGCAGCCTGCCGGAATTTGGTTGGGGCTTTATCGACGGCATGAATTACGTCAACGGCAAGGGCGGGGTCAACGGCAAACCGATCACCTATTTTGTAGAGGACATGCGTTACAGCCCGACGGTCGAGGTGGCCAACTTCACCCGCTACGCCGCCGCGGAGAAGCGCGACGAATTCCTCATGGCCTCGGGCTACATCACCGGCGGTCTGAAACCGCTCATCGATAAAGTGAACAAGGAGGAACGCATCCCCTGGCTGGATGGTTCGTATTCCACCGAAATCTTCGGGCCGGAAGGCGGGCCGTCGAAGTATCCTTATTATTACTCCCTCGGGGCTACATATGGCGACCAGTTTCGCGTCCTTTTGAACTGGATCAAGGAAGATTCCAAGGGCAAAGGGAAAGTGGCCATTGTCTACAGTCCCACGGAGTGGGGCCGGGATCCTCTGGAAATGGCCAGGGCCCATGCCAAAAAGATCGGGCTGAAAATTGTCGCGGAGGAAGAATACGCTTACACGGCCACGGATGCCACTTCCCAGGTGACCAACGTGCGCAAGGCCAAAGCGGACTATGTCTTCTACCACGGATACTCCGGAGCCGCACCCTACACGGCCATTTTCATGAAGACGGCCAAACAATACCTGAAGAAAACCACCATCCTCGGAACCCATTACACCACAGGGCGATACCCCATCCTGATCGCCGGCAAAGCGGTCGATGGAATGGTCGGAGCTGGCTGCCGGCCCCAGGATGACGAAATGAACAATCCCATGGTGAAGATGTCCTATGAGTTTGCCGAGAAGAACAAACGCAAAGAAGGTATCAAGGACATTTTTCTTTACATGGAAGGCCTGACCTACGCCCTGATGTTCCATGAGGTCCTCAGCCGGGCCGATCAAGCGGGGGAGCTAACCCGCGAAGGGGTGAAAAAAGCGCTGGACAACCTGATCTGGGACTACCATGGTCTTTTCGCCGGCCGCGCCTTCTCTTACAAATCCCACACCATTCCGATGGTAAGAATCTACCGTTGCAAGGTGGAAAAAGAAGTTGAAAAAGGGGGAAGGAAAATCGGGGTGGGAACCTGGTCGCCCCTGAGTCCCTGGATCAATACCGAGATGGAGTTAAAGTAGGAGTGCTTTTTATGAACCGGGAGGGCCAAGGCCCTCCCCTTACCCCCAAAGGCTGATCCTAAAATGACTGATCTAATTCAAACCGTGGGTTCCGGTCTTTTGATCGGGTGTGTCTATGGCCTCTTGGGACTAGGGATTGTAATCATCTTTCGAGCCTCGGAGGCGTTCAATTTTGCCATCGGGGAGT
>CAZIDC010000683.1:0-1899 GCA_964537885.1 uncultured Syntrophaceae bacterium
TCTCAGGGGCTTGAAGCCTCTTGTCTGCATTCCCGTTGAAAAGGGGAAAGGGGTGAACAAAGCCGACAAAATCATCAGCCTGTTTCTTGTATCTTTCGGGATGTTTGTCCTTTTTCTCTCCCGAAGCCTCCCGGCGGAATCCCTTTATCGGATTTGGTCTTCGAAGAAAGGCCGCGAAAGGAGGCCTGCATGAGGCTGTTACCCAGTACCCGGGAGAGGATCGCCCGCCGGAGGTGGATTCTTTCAAGGTTATCTAAGACCTGAACCTGGTTGATTTTTTCCCTCACCACCAAACCATTAAAAAAGAACACGGCCATTTGGGAATCCGCAATCGACGAGAAAACCCCCGGCAAGAAACTTTTTTTTGAAAGAACGCTTTGGCTTTGGCGGTTGGATCCTTTTATTGGTTGATTTGCCGCATCAGAGCAAGAATAAAAGGTTTTACCCAATTACTTGAAAGACAAACTGCAAAAATAGGTGCCAGCCAAATGGCTTTTTGTCAGGGGGAAAATATGGCAGTAGGCTGTTTCTCCTTGACTCCTTTGGCAAATTTCTGTATAAACATTTAAACCTGAATAATGCATTCCCCATTTACAAGAGATTAAAATTCCAAGAGAGCGTTCGTGGTGGAATTTACTTACCCTAAGCTGCGCCAGGTTGACATGTTTCCGGCGGAAGTTTCCGGGGAGAAGGTTATCTGCCTCAGGGACCCGCTGAACCTCTCGGGGAAAATTCTTTTCATACCCTATCCCACCTTTTTTATCGTCAGCCTGTTTGACGGGCAGCACTCGTTGGCCGATATTCAAGTTGAATTCATGCGCCGGTTCGGGGAGCTTCTTTACAAAGAAAAGATTCAAAATCTGATCGAACAATTGGAAGAACATTTTCTCCTTGAAAGCGAGCGGTTCCGCCAGTCGGAAAGAAAGATCGTCGAAGAATTCCAAAGGAATCCGGTACGATCAATGGCCCTGGAAGGGGAGACCTACGAGGGAGGCGCTAAGGAGCTGCAAAAGGCAATCGAAGCCTACTTTTTGGAACCCGAAGGCCCTGGTTGGCCCATTTCTACGAATGGCCACCAAACGGATGAATCAGGAAAGCTTGTTGGCGCCATCGCTCCCCATATCGACTACCGGAGAGGGGGGGCCTGTTATGCCTGGGCGCACAAGACGATCTGGGAGCATTCGCAACCGGACCTCTTTATCATCCTGGGTACCTCCCATTCTCCGACCAAACAGCCATTCGCCCTCACCCGGAAGGACTTCCAGACTCCCTGGGGGAAAGTTGAAACCGACCGGGCTTTCCTGGACGAGGTCGAAAGCCGAGTTTCATCTGCTTTTTATGAAGATGAATTCGTACATAAAGGGGAACACTCGATCGAGCTGCAGCTCATCTTTCTTCATGCCCTCGGGCGGCTGAAAAATCCTTTTCAGATCGTTCCCGTGCTCTGCGGTTCCTTCCACGAAGCCATTCAGGGGGACGTCAGCCCCATGGACCTTGAGGGCGTTCGGCCGTTTATCGAGGCCTTGCGGGCCGCCCTCGGCCGCTGCCGGAAGAGAGTATGCCTTCTGGCCAGCGCTGACCTGGCCCATGTTGGGATGCGCTTTGGGGATGCTGAAGGACCCAATCGCTTTTCTCTGCAAACCCTACGGGATGACGACTGGCGCCTTCTGGAATATGCTGAACGATTGGATGCCGAAGGGTTTTACGATTCGCTCCGCCGCGAAAAAGACCGCCGGCGGATTTGCGGTCTTCCCCCTATCTATACCCTTCTTCACTTGATCGAAGCGAGGGGAGGGAGGCTTTTAAAATACAGCCAGTCGGTGGACCCGGCGACCCAGTCGGCAGTCACTTTCGCCAGCATGGCTTTTTTTCATTAACTTTTTTCACCGCAGAGGGCGC
>CAZIDC010000684.1:0-1892 GCA_964537885.1 uncultured Syntrophaceae bacterium
AGATGCGGGAAGAGGGGAGAATCTATCTTCTACGCGCCAAATAAAGAATTCGGTAACACTTTAACCCTTTGAAAAGAGGTGGGGTTTAAGGGCCTCAACAAAGGTTGCCAAAGCATTTTTTCAAACCGCTAAATTAACATAGAATTCACAAAGCGCAAGGAGTAGGGCGCGAGAGCGTTATGATGATGGCTTCTTTATCGTTGGGATTTATGGAAGAAGATGGAAAATAAACATAATGGGCAAACAGATGTTTTAATCATTGGCGGCGGCGGGGCCGGAATGCGGGCCGCCATAGAAGCAGCCCGGGAAGGTTGCCGGGTAGTGGTGATGAACAAAGGGCCCATTGGAAGGTCCGGAACCACTCCCATGGCCATGGAATCCTTCCAGTCCGTCTGCACCCCGGGCGATTCTGAAGATTGCCATTTCCAGGACACGGTGGAGGGCGGGAGGTATCTCGGCGATGAAAACCTGATTGGCGCCCTGGTTCGGGACGCGGGGCAGAGAGCGAAGGACCTGGAAAGTTATGGGGTGCGGTTCAAAAGAAAGGGGGACGGCACGTTCGATCCCATGCACCATCCCGGGCAAACCCGGCCGCGAACTCTTTTCATCCAGGGAGGCGGATTTGGCATGATGTCCGGGCTGGTCAGGGAAGTTCGCAAGCACCCTGCCATTCACCCTCTCAGTGATGTCTTTACGATCAGCCTGGTCCAGGATGGAGAAGGAGTTCCTTGCGGGGCCATCTTTCTTGACCTTAAGGACGGCCGGTTAAAATCGATTCAAAGCCAAGCGGTAATCCTGGCCACGGGCGGCTATGAAGAGCTTTGGTCTTTTAACGATGCTTCCGTAACGGCCTGCGGCGATGGAATTTTCCTGGCGTGGAAGGCCGGGGCTGAATTGATCGACCTGGAGATGCTCCAGTTCTATCCCACCATCGTCATCCACCCTCCCTCCATCAGAGGGACTCTCTTCCAGTATGAACTGATTGTCGATCCCGAAGTCCTGGGAGGCCGCCTTTTAAACGGGAAAGGGGATCCCTTTCTGGAGGGGATCCCTCTGCGGGATGCCGTAACAAAAGCCATCTGGAAAGAGATCCGGGGGGGCCGGGGGACAGAACACGGGGGCGTGTTTATCGACCTCACCCATTCCTCAAAGAGCCGGCCAGACCTTACGGAAGCACTGGAAAAATGGCAGCCCAACCAGTTTCATTATCTAAAAGATATGGGTTTTGATCTAAGAGACGTAAGAATCGAAGTTGCTCCTCATGGACATTTCACCATGGGTGGAATCGCCGTCGATGAATGGTCCCGGACCACTGTCCCGGGGCTTTTCGCCGCTGGAGAAGTTGCCGGAAATCTTCACGGGGCCAATCGGATCTCCGGCAACGCCCTGGCCGAGACGCAGGTCTTCGGCGCTAAGGCCGGATCATCGGCCGCAGCTTTTGCTAAAGGAAGAGGGATTCCGGGGACCAAAGAACTTATGCTGGAGATGAAGCGGGCTGAAACTTTGTTGGATCGCTTGGGCCGCAGGCCAGGCCGTTTCCTCCGCCCCTCTCAAGTCCGGAAGCGAATGCAGGAAATCATGTGGCGGCGTTGCGGGGTGGAAAGAGAAGCAGATGGGCTGCGCCGCGGAATGGCTGAGCTGGCCGTAATTGAAAAAGAAGATCTCCCCGCCATGTCCGCCGCTGGCTCCGGCGCCTACCCGCAGGAACTCCTGGACGCTCTGGAGGTCAGGATGATGGTTCCCCTTTGCCGACTTGTCCTGCAATCGGCCTTCTTCCGGGAGGAGTCGCGGGGGCACCACATGCGCGCGGATTACCCCTTATCCCATTCCGAGGCCAAACACGTCGTCCTTGCCCGGGGAAAGGAACCATGGGCAAGGGAAGTTAAAAGGGT
>CAZIDC010000685.1:0-1877 GCA_964537885.1 uncultured Syntrophaceae bacterium
CAGCGTTGCCTCCGGAAAAGCGCAACATCGCCCAAGTCTTTCAGTTCCCGGTCCTGTACGACACCCTGACCGTGTTCGACAACCTGGCCTTCCCTTTACGCAATCGGGGCGTTGAGCAAGGTGAAGTTACCAAACGGGTGCATGAGGTGGCCGACATCCTTGACTTGACCCCTTTTCTTAAGAAGAAAGCCGCCGGGTTAACGGCTGATGCCAAGCAGAAAATCTCATTGGGCCGGGGGCTGGTACGGAGTGATGTCGCGGCCATTCTTTTCGACGAGCCGTTGACGGTCATCGATCCTCACCTGAAATGGCATCTCCGCCGTAAGCTTAAAGAAATCCATGAACAACTGAAGCTCACTTTGATTTACGTCACCCATGATCAGACGGAAGCCTTAACCTTTGCCGACGAAGTGGTGGTGATGCTTGAAGGCGAAATCGTGCAAATCGGCACCCCTCAGGATCTTTATGAGAACCCGGAGCATACTTTCGTGGGATATTTCATCGGCAGTCCTGGAATGAATTTCCTGACATGTACCCTGGAGGGAAATGTGGCCCAAGTCGATGGTGCTAAAATCGCATTGGACGAAAAAACCGCAGCTCTGGGACGCAAAGTTGGGGGGAAACTGGAACTGGGAATTCGGCCTATGTATCTGGAGGTAAGCTCCGTGCCGGTAGAAAACGGCGTGCCGGCTAAAGTGAAGGCGGTTGAAGATCAGGGCAGCCACAAGATTGCCGTCCTCATGCTGGCCGACAAGACCTTGCAGGCGATGCTGCCGGAAGGCAAATCGTTTCCCGAGGAAAAGGCCTGGCTTGTGTTCCCGCCGCAATGGACCAGACTGTTTGCCGACGGGCGTCTTCTTAAGTAAAAGGAGTGATGGGATGAATAAGTGGGGGGATAATAAAGCCTGGTTTCTGGTGATACCGGTCCTTGTCTTTGTCGCCTTCAGCGCCATCATCCCCTTGATGACCGTGATCAATTATTCGGTCCAGGACATCCTTGCACCTGGCCAAGCTCTCTTTGTTGGGACCGAATGGTATGAGAAGGTCCTGCATGACTATCGGCTGCATGACGCCCTGTGGCGTCAATTCCTGTTTTCCGCGCTTGTATTATTAATAGAGATGCCGCTTGGCATCCTCATCGCCCTGGCTATGCCGAAAAAAGGGTGGGGCGTCTCTTTTAGTCTGGTCACCCTGGCCCTGCCCTTGCTTATTCCCTGGAATACGATTGGGACGATCTGGATGATCTTTGTCCGGCCGGACATCGGGTTGTTTGGGGCTGCGATCAATAACCTGGGCGTGGCCTTTGATCATACGAGGAGGCCGCTCGATGCCTGGGTCACCCTGATGCTGATGGAGGTCTGGCATTGGACCCCGCTGGTTGCCCTGTTGGCCTATGCGGGGCTGCGGGCGATCCCAGAGGTTTACTACCAGGCCGCCAAAATTGACGGCGCCTCGCCCTGGGCGACGTTTTATTACATCCAGCTGCCGAAGATGCGTGGCGTGCTCACCATCGCCTTGTTGCTGCGCTTTATGGACAGTTTCCTGATCTACGCCGAACCCTTTGTGCTCACCGGAGGCGGTCCCGGGAACGCGACCACCTTCCTATCGATTTATCTGGTCAAGGTCGCCGTCTTACAAATGGACTTAGGACCGGGCGGGGCCTTCTCGCTCATCTACTTTTTAATCGTACTGCTGCTCAGTTTTATTTTCTACCAGGTGCTCCAGAGAGTCGGAAAAGGAGAGAAGGTATGAAAGGAAAGAAAAGAACGATCGGCCTGGCCATCTATTTTGGACTGCTCTTTCTTCCGATCTACTGGATGATCAACATGTCCTTGAGGACCAACGCCGATATCCTCGGTACGTTAACCCTGTACCCG
>CAZIDC010000686.1:0-1872 GCA_964537885.1 uncultured Syntrophaceae bacterium
CACAGGTCTCCCAGGGTTGCCCGGTTATCTGCCTCCTGCATCCGTTCCAGGTAAAAGGATTTTTCCGGGTACCCGATTTCGAGCCCTTCGCCATTCAGAGCCAGAGGAGAGGCGTGTTCCAGGATGGATGCCAAAGGCGGTTTTTTCTTCTTGGCAAAACTGACCAAATCCCTCCAGGTATCTTCAACCCCTTCGGGCAAGCCTTCTGGGGTTTCCTCGGCTTGGCCTAAATATTCCCGCGTTTCCAAAGGGGCCAGCTCTTCCTTTGCGCCATAGGTATCCTCAAGAAGCTTCTCGGCTGTCTGGACTCTGGGAGAGACGGAAGATGCCAATGGCGTTTCTAAAAGAGGAAGGGCGGCCCTTGCCGTCAATCGCTCCTCCATGGCCTGGAGTTTCTGCAGGACTTCTTCAACAGAAAGAATCGGTTTCCTCCGGGCGGCCCTTGTCAAAGTCATCTCCAACACAAGCCGGGGGAAGGCTGACCGGGCAATCTCATCATGGGCGGATAGTAAAGAACGAAAAAGGTTGTTAATTTCCTCTTGGGAAAGTTTTTCAACCTGCAAGGAAAGTTCCTTGATTTCGTCGTCCGGCAGATCAATCAGCTCCGCTGGATTGCTTCCGCTCATGGGGAAAACCTTCAGGACCAAAAGGTCACGGGCCAGCCCGGCCAATTCTCCGCAGAATTCTTTAAGATCATACCCAAAGCTGTGGACCTCCTCGATAATCTGGAGGAGGCGGACTTTATCCCCCTCCACCAGGGCTCGGGTCGCTTCATGTAAAATTTTTCGGTCAATGACTCCCAGAACTTCGACGACCTGTTCATCGGCAACTTCCTTTCCGCTGAAAGAAAGGACCTGATCTAAGAGGCTCTGCCCGTCCCGCATCGACCCTTCGGCTTCCCGGGCAAGGAGATGCAGGCTCCGGTCGCTGATCTCAATTTCTTCCCGGGAGGCGATCTTGCGCAACTGGTCCACGATCAGGGACAAGGGGATGCGCTTGAAATCGTAACGCTGGCAGCGGGAAAGGATCGTCAAAGGAATCTTGTGCGGCTCGGTTGTGGCCAAGACGAAGATGACATGGGGCGGCGGTTCTTCCAGGGTTTTAAGCAGGGCATTGAAGGCCTGGTCGGTGAGCATGTGCACTTCATCGATAATGTAAACCTTGTATTGATTCCGGGAGGGGAGGTATTTGACGTTTTCGCGCAGTTCCCGAATCTCGTCGATCCCCCGGTTGGAGGCCCCATCAATCTCCAGGACATCGACGGAAATTCCATCGCGAATTTCCCGGCAGACCGAACAACGATCGCAGGGGTGGCCGCGTTGCCCTTCCGGACAATTGAGGGCCTTGGCCAGAATCCGGGCCACCGAGGTCTTGCCTACCCCCCGCGGGCCGGTAAAAAGGTAGGCGTGAGAAACCCGCTGCAAAGCAATGGCATTCTGCAACGCCTGGGTAATGGGTTTTTGCCCGACGACCTCCTCGAAGGTTTGCGGCCGCCATTTTCGGGCCAAAACTAAATAAGACATTTCATAAATCTAACAACGCGAGGTTATTTTAAGTTTTAAACTTTTCTGCGCCTGGTGGCGAGCGCATAGCCTAACTCTTACAGTCTCTACTCTTTGGGCTATGCGCTCTGCCGTTTTGAGGGTGATAGCCAGGCACCCCTGCGGCACACGGAGGGAGTTACGGCCGCTGCTTCCTTCCGGACCTGACGGGGTTGGTAACGTTCCGTTGCGCAGGACCCGGCTATCATAGATTTTGACTCCGTCAAAATACCATTAGCTTTTAGCCTGTAGCTGATAGCTAAAGCAAACGACAAATTTTACCCCACAAAAATAACTCCCGCCTTCAGCCATTAGCTAATAGCTATAAGCT
>CAZIDC010000687.1:0-1870 GCA_964537885.1 uncultured Syntrophaceae bacterium
TCAAAAATACCGCTAAGCAAACCAAAAAGACGCCCGTAAAAGCCTTTTTGCGGTCCATGTTTCGGTAGGGCTCTTTCATAGGAAGATTCCCGATTGCGGATTTCAAATTGGGAATTATTATAATTGCTTAATCCGCATTCCGCAATCTACATTCCACAATCAAAAGGGCCCCTACCTTTTTTCAACCCCCTGTGCTATAAAGAATTCAAAGGAGAAACCAAGAATGGATCGTTTTATTGACCTGCGGAGCGACACCGTGACCCGCCCAACGGCCGGGATGCACCAAGCCATGTTTGCAGCAATCGTAGGAGATGATGTCTTCGGGGAAGACCCAACCGTCAATGGACTCCAGGAGAAGGCTGCCCGGCTTCTGAACAAGGAAGCCGCTATCTTTGTAGCCTCGGGAACCATGGGGAATCAACTTTCCATCAAAGCCCACACCCAGCCCGGCGATGAAGTGATCATCGAGGGGGGCGCCCACGCCATGAACTTCGAGGGGGGCGCCGGGGCAGTGCTTTCCAGCGTTCAATTCTTCGGCATCCCGGGGAATCGAGGAATTTTCGATGCCTCCCAGGTGGAGGCGGCCATCCGGATAGACGACGTGCACTTCCCCGTCAGCAGACTGGTCGTTATCGAAAATACCCATAACCGCGGCGGGGGCTCCGTATTCCCCCTGGACAAGATTCTTAAGATTCGTGAGCTGGCCTCCCAAAGAGGGTTATGCATGCACATGGACGGCGCCCGCCTCTGGAATGCCTGCGTGGCTACCGGAATTTCGCCCGCGCAGTACGCCGCTCCCTTTGATTCCGTCTCGGTCTGCCTTTCCAAGGCATTGGGCTGCCCTGTCGGTTCTTTGATTCTTGGTTCGAAGGACTTTATCAAACGGGTGCACAGATTCCGGAAAATGGTCGGCGGGGGGATGAGACAGGCCGGTTTTCTGGCGGCCGCGGGGATTTATGCCCTCGACCACCACATTGACCGGCTGGAAGAAGACCACCGCAAAGCCAAAAAGATGGCCCAGGGTTTAGCCAATATCAAAAACGTAGGGATCAACCCCGGCGAAGTCGAAACCAATATCCTCTTTTTCGATGTGTCCCGCGCGGAGAAGACGGCTCAGGAGGTCGTCGCATCCTGCAGGGAGAAAGGGGTGCGTCTTCACCCAACGGCCAAAACGCGGATCCGCTGCGTGACTCACTTAGACGTTTCCTTCGACGACATCGATCGAGCGTTGATGGTGATCGAAGGGGTGATGAAGGGATAAGCCATGCTAAGATGCATCCTCTTCGACCTGGATAACACCCTTTATCCCAAATCCCTCGGCATTTTTGATATGGTGGTTGAGCGCATCCGGAATTACATGGAAGCGCGCATGGGCTTTGAAAAAAATATGGCCCGGCAGCTCAGGCAGGAATATATAAAGAATTACGGTTCAACCCTCCGCGGTCTGATGATCCACCAGAACGTTGATCCCGAAGATTACCTCGAGTATGTCCACGACGTCGGGGTCGAGGAAAAGCTTTCCCGAAACCCTCCTCTGGCTGGACTTTTACAATCCGTCCCGTATGAGAAGGCCATCTTCACCAGCGGCCACCGGCCCCATGCCTTAAAAGTTCTCCGCTGCCTGGGCGTGGATCAATATTTCCCCCGTATCTTCGACATCACTTTCACCCACTACATCCCCAAACCCAACCCCGAACCCTACCGGCAGATTCTCGATGTCCTCGGGTATGGCGGAGAAAAATTCATGATGATCGAAGACCTCCCCGCCAACCTCCTGCCGGCGAAGGAACTGGGTATGACCACCGTCCTCGTGGGGCAAAATACCGGCGGAATGAACGGCTTTGTGGATCATGAAATAGAAGATATTCTG
>CAZIDC010000688.1:0-1852 GCA_964537885.1 uncultured Syntrophaceae bacterium
TTGGCAAACAGCTTAATCATTTTTCTCTTGACATGAAATACAGTTGCTCACCCCCACCCTCTCCCCTGGAAGCTGTGAAAAAATTGGGATAGGGGGAAAGGAGAGGCTTCACTCATGTCCAGGGGCCAGAAAAATTCGCTTGCCAAAATGATGCGGTGCTTTCCTTGTTGCCGGCAGGGGAATCAACTTCGGTTAGGCCCGAAGGCCAACCTCTATGTATTTACATGGTTTTGTTCCAAGTTGCCGGCGTCCCTTCGCGGAGGGCAGGGTATCTGTTGAGGATCATTCCTGTCCCCCCGATTTTGGCGGCGCAAATTTTTCCGTCCCCTGGACAACAAGAAAAACCGATTTCGCTCCCGACTTAAATTTTTTCACACCTTCCCGTTTGCGGAGTAGAGGGGAAGGGTGAGGGGGCTTAACTTGAAGAAAAAAGGCGCTGGACCGAATCCAAAATGATTATAGCGGATTTAGACGCAGGAGGAAAGATGGGAGTTTCCGGATTAGAAAGAAAACTCAGCAATGATCGGCGATGAGGGAGCGTCGTTCTTGACATTTTCAGGATGGAGAATAGAATAGGTTCAGCCGGTTATTTTTTTCAGCCCCGCAGGACTTAGCGATGCCTTCTTGCCGGGGGATCATGGAAAAGGAGGATATCATGGGTGAGATCCTGAAAAAAAGCCACAACCTCCTCGAGGCAATTCCGTACGCCTTCCTCTTTACCGATGTCCACTCCAAGATTCTGTATGCCAACCGGCAGGCGGAATCCTTCTTCGGTTATGGATCCGAAGAAATGGAGGGCCAGCGGATGAGAATCCTCTTCTTGGAAGAAGATGTAATCTACTTTCTCCCCAACATCGTCTACCTCACCCGTTATAAAAATGGATTTCACGGGGAAGCCTTATTAAAGAGAAAGGACGGGCAAAAGATCTTCGTTCATCTCCTAACCACTTCTTTTAAGGAAGAGGGAGAGGTTTTTTTGTCTTTTGGCTTTCAGGAAATTCAGCGCTTGAAGAAACTGGAGAAAGAGATGCGGGATGTGGAGCGCTGGTCGAGCCTGGGGAGGCTGGTAGGGGAAATTGCCCATCAGTTTCGGAACCCGATTGCCGCGATCGGTGGGTATACAAACCGGCTCCTAAAAAATTTGGACTCCCCCCCCAAGGGCAGATCTTATGGAACCCAGATTCTGCAGGAAGTGGGAAGGTTGGAAACGATCTTGCAGCGGGTGGAAGATTATGTGCAAATCCCGCCGCCGGCTTTCCTGAAAGAAAGAATCCAGGAGGTTGTGGCCGCGGCCATGCCGGGTCTGGCGAAAAAAGCGAAGGACCAAGGTGTTTCGATTCTATTGGATACCAGTGGTTTGGCGGGGGATGGGCAGGTATTCATCGATCGCAAGTTGATGATCCAGGTTCTTGCCCAAGTGTTAGAGAACAGCCTGGCGGCCATCAAACTGAACCCCGATGGAAAGCGGCGGGGAGTGATGGAGCTTTCCCTTTTTGATGATGGGGAGAACGTCGGGGTGGCGGTAACGGATCGTGGGCAGGGAATTGCCAAGAAGAATCTAAACCGGATCTTCGATCCTTTCTTTACCACCCATCCGGAAAGAGTGGGATTGGGTCTAAATTTTATTTGGCGAGTGATGGAAGAACATAGCGGAAGGGTCCGCGTCGAAAGCCAGTGGAGGCAGGGGACAACGATTACTCTTAATTTTCCGAAGGATCGCCGCCGCAAAGTAAGGCGGGAATTCATTTCCCCGGAGGTCGTGGAAAGCAGCAAATTATGAGGAAAGTCATTAACTCGATTGTATAGGAATTTCCTTTTTTTATCCTTCCCCCTCACCCCCGCCCTCTCCCCC
>CAZIDC010000689.1:0-1850 GCA_964537885.1 uncultured Syntrophaceae bacterium
TTTTCATTTTTTCCCTCCATTTCAGTTTTGATTCCTTCCCCTAAATGGATCCTTCGTCAACACCTCAACTGCGCCGCAAGCCGATCTCTTTTGAAATCGATCACCCCCTTTCGGCTCCTTCTGGTCAATTCCAGGAGTGATTTTACATTTCTGCCCCGATTGAAGTCAATCCTTTTCCCATTAAGGATAGCTGCCCGCACAGGAAATCTTCGTACACTGGTTCATAAATTCATCTGCCACAAATCACTTCCATAGTTCCAAAGCCACACGCAGCTCCCCATGAATCTTCGCCGCTTCCTGCAACCCCATTCCAGAAAGAGTTGCCTCAATGGCTTGGAAAAAGGCTTTTGTGCCCGCCGAAGGTCCACCCGGATGGGCATGGATGGCTCCTCCCGCACCGATAATGCAGTCAATACCCAAATCATCGATCATTTTATCCATTACCCCCGGGTGCACTCCGCCCCCGATCATGGGAAAACTGGTTTTGATGTTATAAAACCTGCTTCTTAAATTTTGGCAGACTCTTAAATATTGGTCCCGGAGGTATGGGAATTTTCCATAGGGGTTCAGTACGAGGACCATGTCTAACCCCAGTAATCTTGGAAATTTTCCTTGGACCAGAGTCGAACTGACGCCGGAATGCGGGGATTCATACAAGGCCCCGGCAAAATCAGAATGCCCTAAAATGGGCACCTGAATTTCATCCGCCTCCACCAATATTTCAATCGCCGCCAGCCCAACGGTCAGATAGTTCAGCATTAAAGCATTGGCCCCGGCATCGATGGCTACTTTTGCCTGGTCGAGGATTTTATCCGGCCGGCAGGTTATATTGGGAGTATAAAGGACTTTTTTCCCATTTTCTTCATAGATTCTGCGGCACTGCTCCATATATTTCTTTACCCGCATCTTTAGAGGGCAAAATGGTGGGTCCGCGATTAATTCGTCATCCTTGATGATGTCCACTCCACCCTTTGCCGCTTCATAAAACAGTTGGGCCCCGGCCTCGGGGGTAAATCCCGTGCAAGGCTTGATCATGTTCAGGACCAACGGCCGGTTATATGCTCCCAAAATTTTCCGGACTCCGTCGATGCCAAATTTGGGACCCTTAAACCCCCGGGTATATTTCAAGGGAAATTCGACATCGATGAGTTTTATGATTCCCATTGAGGAAATATTTCCCAAGACCGTTGTTAATAAAAGAGGAAAATTATGGCCAAAATTGCCTACTGGGTAGGCAATACGGATAATAAATTGCCGCTCCTGGACTCCCGGCGGAATCGCATATTCGTAAGCGGGGACTTCATAGATGCCAATGACTTTTCCTCCGTATTTTTCCCTTATATCTCGGGTTTCTCCGGGCACCTTTACCCACGTCCCTGTAGTTTGTTCAAAGGCGATACTTGCGGCATATTTTACTATATCCGCCTCTCTCTTCACCCCAACGAAATAGGTGGCCACCGCATAATCTTCCGCTGCAATCCCCTCCTGGAGCACATGAACATATTGATCCATCACTTCCTCCTAAAAATCTGTTTTGTCCCTGCAATTTAAATTGGGCGCAAAATCAGGAGTACCCCCCCGTTACTAAAATGAGTAACTGAAAGGCTGTAGGTAATTCTTTTCTTTCACGGCAAGAAGTTTAGCACGAATGCGCTTCCCATTCGCTTCCCATTCAAAGCCCCCTTTTTTGCCTTTTTCAGAGATCTCATTAGATCTCAAGGAGGCAAGAGAAGACGCTCCTGCGGGATTGTTTGGGCCTCATCCCGGGGGTTGAAGGTGACAAGAATCACATCCTCCGCTTCTTGGGAAGGGAGATGGATTTAAACTGGACCACCGCTTCGCGAACCGCC
>CAZIDC010000690.1:0-1850 GCA_964537885.1 uncultured Syntrophaceae bacterium
TTCCAGGGTCTTTATTCATTCCCTTGGCCCCGTTTTTATAATCAGTTCGGCAATTCCTTCCAGGTGGTAGGCCTGCGGAAACATGTCCATAAGAACGTTCTTGCTCCTTACTCCTTGCGCCTTACGGAATTTAAGATTTCGGCGGAAGGTTGCCTGGCATTCCCTTGAACCCCGTACATTTCCAGATCGGATGAATCCGGACCGGGGAAGAGTTGCGCTCGACGAGCAGGGTCTCCGCCTTGGCGCAGGAGCCAAAGAGCTTGGCCAGGCCATCGGGTAAATCATCTTCGCCTTCGTTGAAAAAGATCGCCTGGCTGCCGATGGGCGGGGCGTTGACCGCCGAAAAGTGGTTAATCCGCTGGGGAGCATCCCATTGATACACCGGGAATTTCGCCCGGGTGTAAAACATTCCTTCCCCCACCAATTGATGCCGAGGGGTCAGGAGAAAAGTTTGTTTTCCCGGCTCCATCGACCGAGCTGCTTCTTGAATCCTTTCACCCAGGAGGCGCCATCCGTAAAGCTGACTGGTTGGATCTTTTTTGGCCGGGATGGGCACGATGGGATAGAGGGGCTGGATGTGCGCCAAAAAAGTCACCAGCAAAGCAAGGGCTACGGCTGCCCGGGCAAAGCCTTTTCGGGCGCCTCTCCATCCCGGCCACCCCTCGCTGCTCATTCCGGCCAAAGCAACGACTGCCGAAAAATAGGCCAGGGCTGGCCAGTTGGCTTCCACTTTTGTTCTAAGGCTTGTGCCGGCGAAAAACAGCAGGATCGGGGTGGATGTCCAGAAGAGTAAAAGAAGATTCTTATTCCGCCGCCGAAACCCTTCGATTCCGCTCATGGCCATCGCCCAAATTACCGCCAGGAACATCAGCGGGGATACCAACCCGGCTTGCCCGGCCCAATAATCTCCGAAATATTTCAGCCCAGCGGCTTTTTTTATTTCCAGCCCATGGGAGATTTGGAGACGAAAGGAAATCCAATCATGCTGTCCGTTCCATAGGATAACGGGGGAGAATACCAATAATCCAAGGAGCAGCGCTAAGTAGGGCTCCTTGCGCCGGAGCCACACCCTTCCTTCCTGGAAAGAAAACAAAAAACCCAAGATACACGGCGCCAGGAGAACCATCGTATATTTAGACAACAGCCCGAGCCCGAAGAAAAGGCCCGTAAGATACCACCAATCCCGTCGGCCAGAATCCACGCCTTTATATACGGTATAAATGGCCAGCGCCCAGAATAAACCCTGGGGCCCGTCCGGGGTCACAATCACGGAGCCGGCAGAGGCCAGCAGGCTGACGTTCATCAATAGGGCCGAGTAGAAACCTGCCCGCTCGCTGCCGAACATCTTCGTTCCCATGCGGTACAGAAGGATCGTCAGCAGAGCCCCGATAAAAACCCATCCCAGGCGGACCCCGAATTCTCCCTGCCCCCCGATGGCCATGAAAATGCGGATCAAAAAGGCAACCATGGGTGGGTGATCATAATACCCCCACTGCAAGTTCCGCGACCAGGTGTAGTAGTACGCCTCATCCGGCGCCAGATCTACCCATTGGATGTAGAACAAGCGGAAGACCGTCGAGGCGGCCAGAAGAAAAAGAAATGCCTGGCGGTAGATTTTCCCTAAATCTCCTGAACGACCATCAGATATCATCTTCAAACCGACAGCCCGAATTTTTTTTAAACTCTGAGCCTCTTGCAAAAGTATTTTTTATGGTTCGACAAGCTCACCACGAACGGAAAAAATAAATAATTTCAACCTAAGCCCGTTCACCCTGAGCTGTGAGCCTGTCGAACAGTCGAAGGGTAAATTACGGACTTTTGCAAGAAGCTCCTCTGTATTCCCATTTTTA
>CAZIDC010000691.1:0-1840 GCA_964537885.1 uncultured Syntrophaceae bacterium
TTCCACTTGAGGGCCGTCTCTTCGACCCCATTCTTATCCCGCAGCTTTTCGGGAACTTCCTCCAGAGGAACGGCGAAGTAATCCGTGGAGAAACCCATGCGGAAATTCCGGAAGATGATCTTGACCTTTGTTCCCGCTTTAAAGATTCCGGGTTTTAAAAATCCGGTGGTGGTAAAAACCTGGATGGGCAGGGCGGACTGGGCTTCGCCCAGAATTACCCGTCCGCGGCCAAAGGGTGCATATTTGGCAAAGCGGGCATTGGCAAAGACCGTGATCGGCGGAGTTCCCAGCATATAACCGATCTGTGGCATCTCAATGGACATTTCCAGGTCCACTAAGCTGTAATCCTCATTCTGGCAGACCGGGCAGCGGGTCATGTAGGGCGGGCAGATAACCATCTGGCACTTCGGGCAGCGGGCGCCGAGGATCTTTTTCTCCTTCATCATGGCTAAGAAGAAAGGAGAAACCTCTCCGGCGGTCGCCCAGTAAGTGGTAAACATGGGTTCGGTCCGTTCGAGGCAAGCCACCTTGTCTTCCGGGGAAACGGTAATCCGGCTCATCACCTCGGGGATGGCCTCGTGAGGAATCACATATTCGCCTTTTCTTCTCATTATCTTTTCCATCAGACCACCCCCCTCTTCAGAACGGCTGCACCGCCATACTGGGCCGACGAAGCTCCGGTGCCATGGATCAGGGCATAATCCAGTCCTCTCCGGATCAGCTCCCGTCTGGCGGACCAGGCCGAGAACATATTACTCCCCCCGACGAAATGGCCTCCATAGATCAGCCCCCCGGAGGGATTAATGAGCAGCCTCCCATGGGGTGCCATGATCTTCTTTTCGATCAGGTCATCAGCCTGACCCGGTGGAACAAAACCCATCTCCGCCATGGTGATCTCCAACTGGGGCAGGAAGGCATCGTGAAGCTCAACCACGTTTATATCCTTAGGTCCAACCCCGGCCATTTCATAGGCGGCCTTGGCGGCTAAATGGTCGGATTCAATCCTTCCCGGCAGCTTGTGGGGATGTTTGATCCCCCACCAGTAAGGTTCATTGGCAAAACCCAAGCCTTCAATCCAGATTGGGGGCTGTCCTGCGTCTTTGCAGATCTCTTCCGCCACCCCTTCGGCGGCAAAGATCAGGCAGCAGGCCCCTTCGGTGTAAACACACGTCTCCAGTTTCTTGAAAGCCGGCTCGATGATCCACGGAGAATTTTCTACCCGCTCCGGGGTGACGATTTCATCCCGGCGCTGGGCGTTCGGGTTGTTTTTGGCCTGCTCGCATAAAATCCTCAGGATTTCTCCCCGCACAGCCATCTTCAAGTCATTTGGGTATTGGTCCATGTAAGAAAGAATGACCTCGGCATAGGAGTCCGCGGCCGTGGCCCCTTGATCCCGCTCAAATAGGGGGTCCCAGGACCAGGCAATGGTCTGAACCACTTCCGGGGTCTGGGTCTCGCTCATGAAATCATAGCAGTCGGTGGCCTTTTCCGCTCCTATGCACAAGACAATGTCATACCGTCCGCTGGCCACCATG
This sequence comes from uncultured Syntrophaceae bacterium, assembly GCA_964537885.1. Taxonomy (GTDB): domain Bacteria; phylum Desulfobacterota; class SM23-61; order SM23-61; family SM23-61; genus CAZIDC01. The sequence goes on from CAZIDC010000691.1 coordinate 1,536, forward strand.
TCAAAGGCCACTCCGAAGGTGTAAATTCCAGTTGCTCCTCCATTGGTCACCCGCGGCAGGGGTTTGAAAGCCAGCCCCATATGTCCCAGAAAGGAGCTCTCGGGGATTGCCTGGCGGGCAAAGATGTCGTTATAAAGCCCGATGGCTCCCGCTTCAACCCTGTCCATCCTAAGCTTGGCATCCTGAAGCGCGCCCGATACGGCCCACTGGGCCAGCTCCCATATTGTCTTGGAAAGCCAGCGCCCCCGGCAGGGGGTGGTAAAAGCACCAACAATGGCGACTTTTCTCTTTGGAACCTTTCTCAT
>CAZIDC010000692.1:0-1831 GCA_964537885.1 uncultured Syntrophaceae bacterium
AAAAGATGAGAATCGATCTTGAAGAATTCCGTAAGGGGATGGAAGTTGAACTCGAGCATGGAATTCGATTTGAGGATGCCAATGTGACCAACAACCATCCCATCCTGACCGGAATGATTGTGATCGCCCACCTCAAAGAATCTCTCGACTATTACAAACTCCTTGAAGTGGCCGAACTCGAAGGGGACCTCTTGAAAGCAGTGGCTGCCGGAAACATAAGGAAAATTAGAACTGAATATAAGAAATTAGCGGAGGCGAAGATTGCTCTGGCGAAGGCTGAGGCAGCCCGAATAACCCGGCAAGCCAGGTAAAGGATAGAAGGCATAGGGAGATACAGAAGAAGCCTTGGCCCCTGTCTTTCTGAGCGAAGTCCTACGCCGCTTTGTGCTCAAAGCGAAGCGAAGAATCTGAAGTGAAGATGGGATTCATGTTTGAAGAAAGAGAAGGACCGGTCTCTTGAGGGAAGGAGACCGCGCATCAGGGGTAAGGCGGGGGTGCATAATCATGATTCCGGGAGTGTAAAGAGAGGATCTAACTCCTCATGTTTTCTTTGCCTAAGCTCCGGATCTCTAAAAAACATTGATTTTAATCGTTGGATTATGTAAGATTCTACCTGTTCTTCATTTTTTCATGTGAATCGCGGTTCGAGTGGCAATTTTATGCTGAGGGAAATTGAATGGATATCAAGCGATCCTATTATGAAGATATTGAACTCTTCAAGAGTAAAACCATTCTGGCCTGGTCCATCATCCTCTTGGCCGTTCTCCTTCTCTTGCCCTGGTTCATAGCCAAGACTCACTTCCTGGGCATCTCCGTCTACCTGCTGAATTTGATCATTATCCACTGCATCGTGGCCATCGGCTTGAACATCCTCGTGGGCTACACCGGCCAGATCTCCCTGGGCCATGCGGGATTCTTCGCCATCGGCGCCTTTACCACGGTCATGTTTATCGGCCAGATGGGACTTCCCTTATTCATCGCCCTGCCCCTGGGGGCGCTCATTTCCGCCGGGGCCGGGTTCATTTTAGGGCTTCCCTCGCTGCGCCTGGAAGGTCCCTACCTGGCGATTGCCACCATGGGCTTTGGAATGGCCGTGACTACGATCATCAAGCACATGGAATTCTTCGGCGGACGGATGGGATTGCAGGCCCCTAAGCTGTACCTCTTCGGGACTGCCATGAAGGACATCCATTTCTACTATGTGATTTGTGCCGTCGGAGTGATCTTAACCATCGCCGCGGTGAAATTGTTCAAGACCAAGGTGGGGCGGGCCTTCATCGCCATCCGCGACAGCGACGTGGCGGCGGAAACCATGGGAGTGAATCTCAACTATTATAAGACCCTTTCCTTTGCCGTCAGCGCTTTCTACACGGGCATCGCCGGGGGTCTCTACGCATTTATCCTTGGGTTCATCAACCCGGAAGGCTTCCATATCATCATGTCCATCACCTTCCTGGCCATGGTGGTGATCGGCGGGGTGGGCTCCATCATGGGCTCCATCGCCGGGGCCATCCTCATGACCTACCTGGACGTCAAGCTGCAGGCCATCCAGGACATCCCGGGCATCGGGGCGTTGCTGGTGAGTTTTTCCGAGCAGTATATGAGCATGGGCGGCATCTCCAACGTGGCCATCATCGTTTACGGGCTGATCATGGTCCTGATCATCCTCTTCGAGCCGCTGGGGATTTTCGGCATCTGGATTCGGACCAAGAAGTATTGGAAAACCTATCCGTTTTGATTGATTGGCACGCAGATAAACGCAGATTTTCAGGATACATAATAAAATAAGAAATTTTTTGCGTGAATCTGCGTCCCTGAAAAAATAAAATTG
>CAZIDC010000693.1:0-1821 GCA_964537885.1 uncultured Syntrophaceae bacterium
CTACTTTACATAAACATATTCTTCGCCGGGATTCATCCCTATGACTTCTACGCCGGGCGCCTCCCTCCGGGCGTTTTCAACAAATTCCTTGGCGTCTTGGACCAGAATGGGGAAGGTTTTGTAATGCATCGGAATGACCTTTTTGGGAGAGATCATTTTTGCAGCCTTGGCCGCCTGGAACGGATCCATGGTGAAAACGCTGCCGATGGGCAACATGGCCACGTCGATCTTGTAAAGCTCCCCGAAGGTTTTCATGGAATCAAAGATTCCCGTATCCCCCGCGTGGTAGAGGGTTGTGCCGTCTTCCAACCGGATGATGTAACCGCAGGGCGCGCCTGTGGCCGTGGAATGGAAGGCCTGGGTCATGGTTACGCTGATCCCTTCATAGAGCAGGTTGCCGCCGATGTTCATGCCATAACCGAAGTAGCAGACCTTGTCGGCCGGAATTTGGGCCTCATCCTGCAAACGGCGGGCTGTTTCCACGTTGGCCACGAGCAAGCCCCCCGCCTTTTTGATGATGTCCGGAGCCTGGCCGACATGGTCAAAATGGTCGTGGGTCACCAGAATCAGGGTTGCCTCTTTTACGTCGTTAAGCTTGAAAGTAGAAAGGGGGTTTTCCAGCCAGGGATCGACATAGATTACTTTCCCCTGGCCGCTGGTAATCTGGAAACCTGCGTGCGCTAACCATTTAATTTTAGTCTGGGCCATTTTTATAACCTCCTTTGCGTATTCTCCCCGGTTGGGATTGATTCACCTTACTTGCGTTTTACTTTTTTTCCTGAATCGATATCAGCTCCACCTCAAAAATCAATGCCGCGTTAGGCCCGATTTCCCGCCCGGCTCCGCGCTCGCCGTAAGCCAGATTCGACGGGATAAAGAGCTGCCATTTCGCCCCCACCTCCATGAGTTGCATGGCTTCGGTCCAGCCGGGGATGATCCCCTTGACCTGGAAGGTTTCCGGCTTTCCCCGGCGGTAAGAGCTGTCAAATTCCTTTCCATCAATGAGGGTCCCCCGATAATGGGTCGTAACCGTATCGGTTGCTTGGGGCTTTGGGCCCGTACCGGTCCTGATCACCTTATACTGCAACCCGCTCGGTAAAGTTTGGACACCCTCTTTTTTCTTGTTTTCGGCAAGGAAGGCCTCTCCTTCCGTCTTATTTTTCGCGGCGAGCTTCTTGATCATCTCCTCCTGCTTGGCCTTTACCTCCTTCTGAAAAGCGGCCGTCGTTTCCCGTATCTCCTGCTCGCTCAACGGGGGCTTGCCGCCGGAAAGGCCGTCTTTGAGTCCTCTTGCCAGAATATCCGGGTCCACGTGGATGGACTGCTTCTTCAGGTTTTGTCCGATGTCCATCCCGATTATGTAACTGATTTTTTCTTTCTGGTCTTTCAGCACCAGTTGCTCCTGGGCGAACCCCTGGCTCGCTATAAGAAAAACGCCCAAAAGCACGATCATGCCCAATTTCATCGCAACTCCCTTCTCCCCTATTTTCACTTGCCCCCCCAATAATCATCTATCGGGCATAAACCATTTCGTATCAATTTAGCTCTTTGATCCGCCTCAGGCGGACTATAAATCCCTCCCCACCTCCCTTTTCCAAAGGGAGGAGAAATATTTCCCCCTTTTCTAAAGGGGGATGAAGGGGGATTAGACTGTTCGCCTCAGGCGGACCAAAGGGCTAAAATGGTAAACCATTTTTTATTGTTCCATACATTACCATGGTAGCATAAGGCGGTTTCCTAACCCATAAAAATCAGAAAGCCTTTAAGGATAGCCCTTGCTTCTAACCTCTTACTTCTTACCTTTTCCCTTTTACCTTTTAC
>CAZIDC010000694.1:0-1817 GCA_964537885.1 uncultured Syntrophaceae bacterium
GACGGATCATCGAGGGGATGAAAAAAAGGGGGCTCAAGCTGACCCGCCAGCGGCTGGAGATCATCGACATCCTTGCCCGCGAGAAAAGCCATCCCAGCGCCTCCGCTATCTTGGCCGAAGCCCGGAAAAAAGCGCCTACGATCAGTCTGTCGACGGTCTACTGCACCCTGGACGCCCTGAAAAGGCCGGGGTTGATCAAGGAACTGGAGTTCAATGACCGGGACAGCCGGTATGAAGGGGATATTTCCGACCACGTCAACCTGATCTGCAAAAACTGCGGCAAGATCGAGGACTTCCGGGCGCCCAAACCAGTCCCCCTGGGAAAGGTTAAGAAGAAGACCGGGTTCACGGCGGACAGCGTGCGCTACGAATATTACGGCCTGTGCAGGGAATGCCGGAAGAAAAGCGATTGATCTTTTAGCAAACAAATAGGAATGATTCCTAATTAAAACAGATAATAGGAGGAGATATCTATGAGCAAAAACAAGAAAACGCTGACCGGCAATTTCGGGTCTCCGGTGGACGACGACCAGAATTCTTTGACCGCCGGCATCCCCGGACCCGTCCTGATGCAGGACGTCCATCTCCTGGAGAAGCTCGCCCATTTTGACCGGGAGCGTATCCCGGAGCGGGTCGTGCACGCGAAGGGGGCAGGAGCCCACGGGTATTTTGCCGTCACGGCCGACGTATCCAAGTACACCCGGGCCAAGTTCCTCTCCGCGGTGGGGAAACGCACCGAGGTCTTTCTGCGTTTTTCGACCGTCGGGGGAGAAAGGGGTTCGGCCGATGCGGAGCGGGACCCCCGCGGGTTCGCCTTAAAATTCTACACTGAGGAAGGCAATTACGACCTCGTGGGGAACAACACTCCCGTCTTCTTCATCCGTGACCCCCTGAAATTCTCCGATTTCATCCACACCCAGAAGAGGAATCCGGCCACCAACCTGAAGGACCCCGACATGTTCTGGGATTTCCTTTCCCTGACGCCGGAGTCCGTGCATCAGGTCACGATCCTCTTCTCCGACCGCGGCACGCCCAGGACCTACCGCCACATGCACGGCTTCAGCAGCCATACCTTCAAGTGGTACAACGTCAAGGGCGAATACTCCTGGGTCAAGTACCATTTCAAGACCGAGCAGGGGATCCAGAACTTCACCCGGCAGGAGGCCGAGGTCATGAAGGGAAAAGACCCGGACCACGCCACCCGCGACCTATTCGACTCCATAAAACGGGGAGAATATCCAGCTTGGAGGTTGGACATGCAGATCATGACCCCCGAGCAGGCGGCGAAATATCGGTTTGATCCTTTCGACGTCACCAAGGTCTGGCCCCATGCCGACTTCCCGCCCATCGTCATCGGCCGCCTCGTTCTGAATAAAAACCCGGAAAACTACTTCGCCGAAGTCGAGCAGTCGGCTTTCTCACCGGGCAACTTTGTCCCCGGCATCGCCGCGTCCCCCGATAAGATGCTCCAGGGCCGGCTCTTCAGCTACCACGATACCCATCGGCATCGCCTCGGGCCCAACTATCACCTCTTGCCGGTGAACGCCCCCAAAGCCTGCCCGGTGGACAACTACCAAAGAGACGGGGCCATGCGCTCTGACGGGAATTTCGGCGGCAGTCCCAACTACTACCCCAACAGTTTCGGGGGACCCGAGCCAAAGCTTGAGATCGCGGAGCCCCAGTTCGACGTGTCAGGGAAAGCGGGCCGCCAAAAATATGTCCACCCCAACGATGATTTCGTCCAGGCCGGAACTCTCTACAAGAAAGTCATGACGGACACCGACCGCGACCACCTCGTGGGCAACATCGTCGACCAC
>CAZIDC010000695.1:0-1814 GCA_964537885.1 uncultured Syntrophaceae bacterium
TCCGGCTGGAAAGGGGTGGCCGTAGCCGTTTTCACCGGTACGGCGGGCATGGGTCCTCTCTATGTCGCTTTTCCGATCGGGGTATCCCTGCTGGCCAAGGGAGCGAGTCTTTTCAACGTGGCGATTTTCCTTTGTGTCTGGGCCTCGATCAAGATTCCGATGATTCTCTTCGAGGTGAAATTTCTTGGGGCCGGGTTCGCGGGGCTGAGGCTCGCTCTGACCCTACCCGGCATCGTTCTCATCAGCACCTTTCTCAACGCTATCCTGAAAGGGAGAAATCTCCATGAGAAAACCGAAACCTCGTAATCCCCTGTTCTTTCTGCTATTTTTGGCAGCTTTATCGATGACTTTGCCCGTTAATCAAGCCTGCCGCACACAGGGCGAAGAACGAGAGACAAGTGCGCCGGCAATACAAACTGCGAGCGGGGAAGACACGGTTCTCGTTACGAATAGCCTTGACCTTGACTTTTCCAAACACAAGGTCACCTTCATTGAACTCGGCGCGGACCGGTGCATTCCCTGCAAGGCCATGCAGCCGATCATGAAGGAGATCGCCGAGGAATACGCCGGGAAGATCCAGGTCGTTTTCTACGATGTCTGGAAAGACCCTACCCCGGCCCGCAAGTACGCGATCCAGCTCATCCCGACCCAGGTCTTCATCGATAAAAACGGCACAGAGATTTTCCGGCATGTGGGTTTCTTTGCCAAAGAAGAAATGCTGAGCATGCTCAAAGAAAAGGGCATTCTCTAGAACCAGAAAAGAGCATGGAAGGCCTCTTCGGCGATATCAGCCAGCTCATTCAGCAGAACCCCTGGCTGGCGGTCCTGGCGGTTTTCATCGGAGGAGCAACGACTGCCTCGAACCCCTGCGTCCTCGCCATGATCCCCCTGCTCATGGGCGTTGTGGCCGGCGGGGAGGCCACGAGCATCAAGAAGTCGCTCGGCTTCTCCGCCCTTTTTGTTCTCGGCCTTTCGATCACTTTTGCCATCCTGGGGTTGATCTCCGCATTGATGGGCCGGATGCTCGGAGATGTCGGCGCCTTCTGGAAATATCTCGTGGTCACGGTCTGCCTGATCATGGGTCTTCACCTTCTGGGTCTCCTTAAGTTCAACATCAACATTCCCCGGCCTGTGAACGTGAGGAAAGGAGGTCCTCTGGGAGCTTTCCTTTTAGGCTTGCTGTTCGGCGTTGTTTCCACGCCCTGCGCCGTGCCGATTCTCGCCGTGCTACTGACCTATGTCGGCAGCCAAGGGAATATCATCTATGGAGGATTCCTGCTTTTGATCTATGCGCTGGGCCATTCGGCCCTGATCCTGGTTGCCGGAACCTCCATGGGCGCTGCGAAAAGACTGATCGAGTCAAAAGGCTTGCGCAAGACGAATTGGGCTCTCCAGAAAATCGCCGGAGTCATCATTATTCTGGTCGGCGCTTATTTTTTATTCCGGCTCTGAATCCGGTTTGATTGAAGGCGATGATTCGTAGGCCATGTAAAATTGAAAGGAAACGCAAATGACACCCGGAAACCCAAGACTCAAGTTCCTCGACCGATACCTGACGCTCTGGATCTTCCTGGCGATGGCTTTCGGCGTCGGCCTTGGCTATATCGTCCCGGCGGTCGTGGGCTTTATCAACAAGTTCCAGTCGGGGACGACCAACATTCCCATCGCCGTCGGCTTGATCTTGATGATGTATCCTCCGTTGGCGAAGGTTAAGTATGAAGAGCTCGGAGACGTCTTCAAGAACGTCAAGATCCTCTCACTGTCGCTCGTCCAGAACTGGGTCATCGGGCCGCTCCTGATGTTTGCGCTGGCCG
>CAZIDC010000696.1:0-1802 GCA_964537885.1 uncultured Syntrophaceae bacterium
TTCCTTTTACCTGGGCCTTAAATGAATCAATATCTTTTTGCAGGTTCTGGATCTCGATCTGAAGGGATGAAATCTGCAAGTTCAACTGAGCTAACCGCACATGCATATTGGAGTTCTCGGTTCTTAACGCATTTAGATCTTTTTTTAATCGATCATTTTCGGTGTTAACGTCCGTTATTTCTTCTTTCAACTTCTCTTTTTCGGATTGCCAACTGCTGCATCCCTGGAAAGCAAGAAGGGGAATGAGTAAAAGAAATAAAAAGCCGGTGTAAATTTTTTTAAATTTCATATGGAGGACAAGAATGATGAAGTCGTAAAAAGTCTGAAATTGTGTCTTTTTGTCATCCCGGCGAAAGCCGGAATCAAGTCTTGTCAAAGGCTTATAAATATTATGTCCGCCTAAGTCGGACGGTTTTTCCCGGAGTGACGACTTTTTACGAAATCATTAAATAATGAATTAACATGCTAAGCAAAAAGGATACCACTAATAAATTTAACTAAATGAAAAATAAAAAACTTAAGGTATTCAATTAATTACCTGTTAATTTCGGACAAGGAACATCGTGGAGCTTTAGATAGGTCAAGTTGGCGAATAAACATAGTTGCCCCACTTTTAGGTCATAAAATAAATAATTTAATTATTTTAATATCTTAATTATTTGGGGCAAGGTTGTTTGGTGGGGCATTATGCCACGCTTAGCGCTTGATGTCAAGTCCATACCTGGCAGCCATACGATAAAGCGTGCGCCGGTCGATTCCCAGGATTTCAGCTGCTTTCTTTTTGTTTCCCCCAGTCTCTTCCAGAACTTTCGTAATGTAGCGCTTTTCCAGCTCGGATAAAGGAATATGGGAAGGGAGAGATCCGATATGGGTTTTCGTTGTTTCAATCCGGAGCGGATGAGGAAGGTCTTCCGGGAGGATCACGCTGTGATGGGAAAGAGTTACGGCCCTCTCAATAACATTTTCTAACTCCCTGACATTGCCCGGCCATTGATAATTTATCATCAAATCCAATACTTCGGATGAAATGCGAGGAATTGTTTTTTCATTCTCCCCGGCATATTTCTGCAAAAAGTGGTCGGCCAGCAGAGGAAGATCCTCCAGGCGCTCCCTCAGGGGAGGAAGATGAACGGAAACTACGTTGAGGCGGTAGAAAAGATCTTCACGGAATTTCTTCTCGGCAACCAGTTGCTCAAGGGTTTTATTTGTAGCCGCCACAATACGGACGTCAATCTTTACGGATTCCGTGCCTCCCACCCGTTTAATCTCATGCTCCTGAAGGACCCTTAAGAGCTTAGCCTGCATGGGAAGGCTGATGTTCCCGACTTCGTCGAGGAAACATGTTCCGCCGTCCGCCTCTTCAAAAAGGCCTCTTTTGCTGGTAAACGCGCCGGTGAATGCCCCCCGGACATGTCCAAAGAGCTCGCTTTCTAAAAGAGTTTCGGCCAGGGAGCCGCAATCCACGGCAACAAAGGGGTTGGCGGCCCGGGTGCTGTTGAAATGGATGGCCCGGGCCACCAATTCTTTGCCAGTGCCGCTTTCCCCGATAATCAAAACAGTGGACCGGCTCTCGGCCACGCGGGCAATGGTTTTATAAACCTGGAGCATCTGCGGGTTGCGGCCCACTATGTTTTCAAACTTGTATTTAGTGATCAGCTCCTGGCGATACAGAAGGTTTTCCTGCAATAACCTTTTTTGCTCGAGAGAACGGCGGATGGTTAGCTTGATTTCATCGAGCTTGAAAGGCTTGCTAACATAATCGTAAGCCCCTTCTTTGATGGCCCGGATGGCGGTTTCGATAG
>CAZIDC010000697.1:0-1802 GCA_964537885.1 uncultured Syntrophaceae bacterium
TAGAAAATATTTTATAGAAAGGGGCCGCTCCTGTCCATCTTTTTACGCTTATTTCCCAAAAATTACTTGCAACTCCCCGGAGAAATCGATACGATGATTTTTGAATAAAGGGAATTTCCCATCCTTTGGGAAGCCGAAAGAAAAAAGAACTTCTTACAATGAAGCATGCAAACTTCGGAGACTTACCGAAAAAAGCGCTTTTCTTATACCTGATCGCGGGGCTGTTCCTTTTTCTGCCTTCAACCGCTTCTTTTGGCCAATCTCTTCCAAAACTTAAAGCCATCGCCAGCCTTTTTCCCCTGCAGGATTTTGCCCGGGCCGTGGGGGGAGAAAGGGTTCAAGTCGATTTACTCCTGCCACCCGGCGCCGAACCCCACACCTGGGAGCCCAGACCGAGCGAAGCGGCCAAAATCGCCCGGGCAGATATTTTCATTTATATCGGCCGGGCCATGGAACCATGGGTGGATGATCTCATGAAAGCGGTTAGGAGTCCTCAATTGAAGGTTGTCGAGGCCAGCCAGGGGCTCCCCTTGATGGAAGAAAAAGATCATGAACACGGAGAAAAGCGCTTTCTTCGGCAGGATGGACGCGGGGGACATATCGATCCGCACATCTGGCTGGATTTTTCGCTGGACGGAGCTATTGTGGACGCGATCGCCGCAGCTTTTATCGCAAAGGACCCATCCCAGGCGGGCCGGTATCGGGAAAATGCTGAAAAATTCAAGGAAAAATTGGATGCGCTGGACCGGAGGTACCGGATCTCCCTCTCCCGCTGCCGCCATCGCCAGATCATCCTCGGCGGGCACTCGGCCTTTGCTTATTTAGCCAAGAGGTACGGGTTACTGCAAGTCGCCCTTTACGGGGTGAATCCCAACTCCGAGCCTACGCCAAAAAAATTGGCCGCAGTAATCCAGACCACCAAGAGCCAGGGGGTCCGTTTCATTTATTTTGAAGGATTCATCAATCCCAAGCTGGCCCAGGTACTTGCCCAAGAGGCAGGAGTCGGCATCCTGGCCCTCCACAACGGGGCGAATCTGACGAAGGAGCAGATTAAAAACAAGACTACCTTTTTGAGCTTGATGGAAACGAACCTTGTAAATTTGCAGCGGGGGTTGGAATGTGAATCCCGGTAGCCCTCTCATTTTTGTCGAAAACGTTTCTTTCAGCTTCCAGGGTCTTGAGGTGCTCCAGGACGTATCGTTCTCCATTGCTCCGGGAGATTTTCTCGCCCTGATCGGCCCCAACGGGTCGGGTAAAACCACCCTGATCCGCATCATTCTTGGCATCCTCAAACCAACGGCCGGCCGGGTCGTCCTGATGGGGGAGGAAGGTGAACAATTTACCCAATGGAAACGCATCGGCTATGTTCCCCAGAAAGCGACCCACTTGGATCCGTTTTTCCCGGCCTCCGTCCGGGAAGTAGTGGCGATGGGCCTTATCTCCATGAAACGCTTTCCCCGCTTGCTAACCCGCGGGGACGAGCAGGCCATCGATCAAGCCTTAGAGCGAGTGGGCATGAAAGGTTTGAAAAAAAGGAGGATCGGGGAGCTTTCGGGCGGACAGCAGCAGCGGGTCTTCATCGCCCGGGCCATTGTCAACGGGCCGGATGTTCTTTTCCTGGATGAACCCACAGCCGGCGTTGACGGGGAAACGCAGACACGGTTTTACGACATGCTCGCCGAGATCAACCGGAAAGAGGGCCTGACGATTGTCCTGATCACCCATGACTTCGGGATCATCACCAAGCACGCCAACAAGGTCGCTTGCCTAAACCAGCGCCTCTTTTTCCACGGGACCCATGA
>CAZIDC010000698.1:0-1774 GCA_964537885.1 uncultured Syntrophaceae bacterium
CTACGGAGGGGCTATCGTCGGGATTGCCACAAGGCAGACTTTAGCGGGTGGGCCGCCTTCCGCAGATCTTACGTATGTCCTTCCCGAAGCCCAATCGGCTATTTCTTTTGCCCTTCCGCTGAACAGGGCTTACCTTAGACCCTTCCTGGCCAAGGAGGACCGATTGAGCCATGAGCGGGATAATCTTCAGATCAATATGCTGGCCACAGGAATGTCCGCCCACTTAGCCAAGCATCTGGAGCAAAAAGGATATCCTTCCATAGGAGTCGTGGCCAATGAATTCTACCGTGAAGAGCCTGGCCTGGGCAGGCTCGGGATGCATCCTGATATTTCCCACCGCTACGTTGCCGTTCGGTCGGGAGTTGGCTGGTTTGGCTTTTCGGGAAACGTCATCACTCCTCAATATGGCGCGGCCGTGATCCTGGGGACCTGCGTGACTGCGGCCGAATTGGAGCCGACGGATCCCTTGCCTCCGCAAGATAATTACTGTAACCAGTGTAAGTTGTGTCTGGCTTCCTGCTGCTCGGGGATGATGGACCCGGAAGAAGAATCCAGGGTGAATTTGGGCGGCAGGACTTTTTCCTATGCCAGGAGAAGAAATTACCTCCGTTGCGAGTTTGTATGCGGGGGTATGACGGGCCTCCATCCCACCAAGAAATGGTCAACTTGGTCTCCGGGACGTTTCTCCATTCCGGAAGACGATCAGGCGTTCCGCGAGGCCATGATCAAAGGGATTAAGGCTTATGACCGCCGGCCGCCGCTGGAAGGGGGATTCCCTCATATTCTCATGCGTTCCAAACTTTTTCTCACCTGCGGGAACTGCCAGCTGATTTGTTGGCCGGACCTGGAAGATCGGAAGGAAAACTTTAGGATTCTGACTTCGTCGGGTGTGGTCATTCAGAAGCCGGATGGAGTCCTCGCCAGGGTTTCTCCTGAAAAAGCCGAAACCTTTGTAGCGGGCATGGAAGAGGAAAGACGATCTTTATACATCTGATAAAAATAAGGATGGGACTATGATCTCCTTTGACGAAAACCGTTGCAATCTTTGCGGGATCTGCGTGCCGGTCTGCGTCCGCAGAATATTAAAATTGGGAGAGAACCGGGTTGAGGTTACCGATCCCGGGCTATGCCTGGCCTGCGGCCATTGTAAAGCCGTCTGTCCGGTAGATGCACCCCAGTTTGGGGAGGGTAATGAAGAATTTGAACCGGGACCAAGCAAGGAGGAGATCCCCGCTCCGGCCCCCTTCTTCCGCTTCTTGCGCAGCCGGCGCAGCCTGAGAATTTATCAGGAAAAGCCCGTAGAGAAGAGCAAACTGGAGATGGTCATTAATGCCGGCCGCTATGGACCAACGGGGTCCAACCGTCAAGCCGGCGAGTATGTAGCGGTTAGCGGAAGAGAGGCTCTGGATAAAGTTTGCTCCCTGGCCATCCAGAACCTGCAGAAACAGGGCAAGGTGATGCAAGAAGTCATAGACCGGCACCTCCGGTCAAAAAAGCCCCTGCCGCAAAAGATGATCTCCCGGCAGAATCTACCCGAAGTCTGGGAGCGGATCGCCAAAAAGTGGGAAGAAGGGGGGGATCAACTCCTCCATCATACCCCGGCATTGGTGATCATCCACATGAAAAAAGGTTTGGCCACTACTCCCGAGATCGATGCCGCCATTGCCTCCACGCAAATGATCCTGATGGCGGAGACCTTGGGCTTAGGGACCTGTTACATCGGATTCCTCATCCGGGCCATCGAGAACTCCAAGAAGCTGAAGAAGATGTTGGG
>CAZIDC010000699.1:0-1769 GCA_964537885.1 uncultured Syntrophaceae bacterium
GGATATCAAGGAATTGTTAGTTGCCAATTTATTCTGGCGGACCTGTGAATTCTGCAATCGCTACGGGCTTTACCGAGTCGCCCGGTGGAAATTTACTTCGTTCCGGGAATGGTTAATGACCTTGTACCAGTCTATGGATCTGCAACGGGTTGAGAAGGCCATTTCTTCAGGTAAAGAAGAATAGAACCGTCTCCCCCTTTTTGGTCAACTTCCCGTTGAAAGGTTTCCACCCACGGCTTTCCTTCTTTTATGCACCACGAGGGGATGACTTCGCGGAGGATTCCCCTTCCTCCAGGACTGCCCAGGCCTTTTCCATAAACAATTCGCACCGCCGGTATTTCTGCCTTGGCCGAAGCCTCGACGAATTTGCGGGTCTCTTCCACCGCTTCCTTTACGGACAGCCCGTGAAGGTCCAGGGTGGGCTTTATATCCTGAACGCTCTCCCGCAACAATTTTTTCAAAAAATCTTTGAGGCTCATTCCTTGTAGTCGTCTAAATATCTGAGGGTAGCAGGAAAGAATGTTGGGTTGATTTTCCCCCTTATTTTCTGATAAATTACAAAAAAACTCATAAAGTGTCAATAAGGGGGGACCTATGAAAAGTTTTTTTACCATTTTCCGGGTTAAAGCGGGATGGATGGGCCTGGTGGGAAATGAAAAGGGAGTGCAGCGTATTTTTCTACCCGGTTTAGAAAAAGGAAAGCTTAGAGAATTGATTCAACGGGAATTTCCGGAATCTCAGGAAGAAGCTGGATTTCTGGACCGGGTTAAGAGCCAATTTATTGAATATTTTTCCGGGAGCAGATCCCGATTCAACATCCCCCTGGACCTATCCAAAGTCACCCCCTTCCATAAAAAAGTCTATGAAGTTATGTCCACGATTCCATTCGGTGAGGTACGTACTTACGGCTGGCTTGCCCAAAAGGCCGGCAACCCGCAAGCTGTTCGGGCCGTAGGAGGGGCGAACGCCAGGAATTGCTGGCCCATCGTGATTCCTTGCCACCGGGTGGTGGGAAAAGATGGACGTCTCACGGGCTTTTCCGCTCCGGGCGGGCTGGCCCTCAAGTCTGAACTCCTGAGGCTTGAGGGAATCCCGGTTGAGAAAAACAAGGTGACCATCCGCTAAGCAAGCCCTTCCTTTTTCCCAACCGTGGCTAAGTAAATGGCCGTCTCTTCCTGGCCGTCGACCCCTACCAGGTCGTTGACCTCGTCGTCGTAGAAGGCCGCAATACCGCAGCATCCGAGGTCCATGGACGTAGCTGCCAGGTAAAGGTTTTGGCCGATGTGGCCGCAATCTAAATAAATATATCGATAGGCCCGTTGCTGATATTTCTGCCGGGAACGGTGGATTACCGCCACCCAGACAAAGACTACCGCCGCGGCGCGAGCGACTTCCTGATCCAGGGCCGCTGCCGCAATCCGGGACGAGTAGTCTCCATTTCTTTTTTTCTCCAGGCCAAAGGCCATTGGGTGCAAAAGATAAACCCCCGATTCCAATTCTTTAACCCGATTAACGATCAGATAGGTATCGATGGGGTGAAGGGCCCCGGCTGAAGGGGCTGTCCGGTACCAGGGAGCCAAAGCTTTTTTGGTGATGCCCTGAGTGGCCCAGAGAAGGCTGGCCAGTTCCCTCAGGGAGAGGGGATCTTTGCTGTAATCGCGGATTGAGCGTCGATTTTGCATGGTCTTCCATATATTCAGCCCCCCTTCCATGGTGGGTTGAGGCAGGGAGACGAATTCCGGAGAGGTGGAAAGAGAGGATTTATCCTG
>CAZIDC010000700.1:0-1767 GCA_964537885.1 uncultured Syntrophaceae bacterium
ATGGCCCAGAGGATGGTCTACGGGGTAAACTCTTTTCCTCTTTTGGCGATTCCCTTCTTCCTCTTAGCCGGCCGCCTCATGAACACCTCGGGGATTACCGACCGGATTTTTAAATTCTGCAACGTGCTGATCGGCCACGTCCAGGGGGGCCTGGGACACGTCAATATTCTGGCCTCCATGATCTTTGCCGGAATGTCCGGGTCGGCCGTGTCCGATGCCGTCGGCCTGGGGCAGATTGAATTGAAGGCCATGAGAGACCAGGGGTACGATGACGAATTCAGCGCGGCCATTACCGCCGCCTCCTCCACCATCGGGCCGATCATCCCCCCGAGCATCCCTATGGTCCTGTACGGCGTATTGGGGAATGTCTCCATAGGCGCGCTCTTCATCGGCGGCATTATCCCTGGGGTTCTTATGGGCCTCTTCATGATGACGGTTGTTTCCATCATAGCCAAACGCAGGAATTATCCGGTCCATAAGCGGGCCGGTTTTAGGGATGTCGTGCGGGCCACTTTCGCCGCTCTGTTTCCTCTGTTCTGCCCTGTGATTCTCATCGGAGGGATCTGGACCGGGATTTTTACCCCCACGGAGGCGGCGGCCGTAGCGGTCGTCTATTCTATGGGCCTGGGGTTGATCCTGTATCGGGAGCTGAACTTCCGCAGCCTCATCAGGGTCCTGCGGGAGGCCTTGGATGATACCTCGATTATTTTATTTATCATCTCCGCCGCATCGCTTTACGGGTGGCTCCTCGCCCGGTATCAAATCCCCTCGGGCATTGCCGAAAGAATCCTATCCCTTACCCAAGAACCCATGGTGATCCTGCTCTTGGTGAACGGCTTTCTCCTCGTGGTAGGGTGTTTTATGGAGAGCCTGGCGGCCATCAATATTCTGACCCCCATATTGCTTCCCCTGGTGATGAAGGTGGGAATCGACCCCTTGCATTTCGGCGTGGTTATGGTCCTAAACCTCATGATCGGGCTGCTTACTCCACCGGTGGGAATGGTTCTGTTCGCAGTCCAGCGAGTTTCCGGTGTTCCCTTTGATCGGCTGCAGCGGGCCCTGCTTATCTACTTTATCCCTCTACTTATGGTCTTGCTGCTCATCACCCTTTTTCCGTCCCTGGTGATGTGGTTGCCCTCGACTCTATGGAGAAAATGATCAAAAAGCGGGTGATCGCTGAAAAGAGAAGCGTGAATTTTTTTACTGAAATGGCAAGGGTTTTTGCTGTTTATAAAATAAGACCAGCCTCGAAATGAGACTGGCTCTGAAGGAGGAGGTCAGCCATGGCTGATTTAAAAATGTCCGGTTATGTGGGAAAGACGCTCCGAGTTGATCTAAGCAGCAAGAAGATAACGGAAGAAAAACTGGGTGAATCCACGCTGAAAAAATGGGTCGGCGGGGCCGGTCTGGCAGCCAAATATCTCTATGACGAGGTTCCGCCGGGAGTGGAATGGAATGATCCCCGGAATCGTCTCATCTGGACAACCGGGCCGCTGGCGGGAAGCGGAGTGTCAGGGGCCGCCACCTTCAACGTGACCACCAAGGGGCCCATGACCAACCTGGCCGGCTGCTCCCAGGCCAACGGATATTTCGGGGCTTACTTGAAATTCTCCGGATTTGACGGAATTATCTTTGAAGGGGCCTCTCCCAGGATGGTCTACCTGGTAATCAAGGATGGAAAAGCGGAAATCCGCGACGCCAGCCATCTGGCCGGAAAGGACGTATGGGAGGTGGAGGACGAAATCCGGAAGGAATTGAGCGCCAAGG
>CAZIDC010000701.1:0-1762 GCA_964537885.1 uncultured Syntrophaceae bacterium
GTCAACAATGGAAAAATAATACGGGTGAATCGAAGCTCTCCACGATTCTGGAAAGTATTGCCGACGGGGTATTCACCATCGACCGTGACTGGCAGGTTACTTCCTTTAACCGCGCCGCCGAAAGGATTACGGGTGTCTCCCGGCAGAAGGCCGTCGGCCAGAAGTGCTTTGACGTTTTCCATGCCAATATTTGCCAAAGTGCCTGTGCTTTGCGGCGCACCCTGGAAACCGGAAAAGAGATCATCGATCTCCCCGTGGATATTCTGAATCATCGCGGCGAAACCCTCCCGATCAGCATCAGCACGGCGGTCCTGCGCGACCGGAAGGGAAAGATTATCGGAGGGGCCGAAACCTTCCGCGACCTCTCGACCATCGAGGCTTTGCGCCGCGAGCTATCCAAGCAATATACGATGGGGGACATCGTTAGCAAGAATGCAACGGTACTAAAGACCCTTTCCTTACTTCCCAGCATTGCCGAGAGCAGCAGTACCGTCCTGATCCAGGGGCCCAGCGGTTCGGGGAAGGAGCTCTTAGCGCGGGCCGTCCATTCTTTGAGTCCGCGCCGGGGTGGCCCGTACGTGGTGGTCAGCTGCGCAGCTCTCCCCGATACTCTGCTGGAATCGGAGCTTTTTGGGTACGTGAAAGGAGCCTTTACGGACGCCAAAAAAGATAAACCCGGGAAGTTTGCCCGGGCCGAAAGGGGAACCTTATTCCTCGACGAGATCGGGGATATATCCCCGGCGCTGCAGGTCAAACTTCTGCGCTTTATTCAGGAGAGGGAATACGAGCCCTTAGGGGCCGTCAAACCCGTCAAGGCCGATGTCCGCATCGTGGCTGCCACCAATAAAAACCTGTCCCGCATGGTTAAAGAGAGTCTTTTCCGGGAGGACCTCTACTACCGGTTGAACGTGGTCAAAGTCGAACTCCCTTCCTTAGCGGAACGCCGGGAGGACATTCCCCTCCTGACCGATCATTTTTTGAAAAAATTTAACCTGAAGATGAACAAGCGTATCGTTGCCGTGGCCCCCGAAGTGATGGACTCGTTCATGCGCTACGATTTTCCGGGAAACATCCGGGAGCTGGAAAACGCCATCGAACATGCGTTCGTCCTCTGTCAAAGTTCCCAGATTAAGCTTGATCATTTGCCTCAGGAGTTGCTGGACAGGATCAAGGAAAAGGCCATGCCGGCCCATGCTCCCAAAGATCCCTTGAAGATGGCCGAAAGCCAGGTCATCCGGCGGGTTATTGAAAAGCACGGAGGAGACCGGAAAAAGGCAGCCAAGGAATTGGGCATCTCGGCGGTGACGTTGTGGCGGAAGATGAAGAGGGCGGGTTTTTGAAAGGCTGGCGGAAAAGGTTCCCAAATTGCACCTTTTCGACTTGGAACTCAGTGCCCTGGAAAATTCGTTTATAGGGGGAAGGTAGCGGAGGGTTGAGATAAACGCAGGGAGAAACCTCTCCCTCCGTCGAAATATACAGATTGCTGAGGGGATTTTCGGCGCATACCGCTACCTCCCCAAAGGAGAGGGAGGGGCGCCTCAGTTTGATTTTCCATTCCCGCGCTTGCCCAAACAAGGCCTTATTTATATATCTATCCCAAATATATCCATAAGTTCCACATCTTTTGACCTTGACTTCCCTTCTCCAATTTCATACAATCCTGCCAGAACAGAGTTTTTTCCGGTAAAGTCTCGATCAATCAACCCATAGCCTCTACACAAATAAGGTAATCAGGAGGTTGAATGGTTTGTAGATTTGAATT
>CAZIDC010000702.1:0-1754 GCA_964537885.1 uncultured Syntrophaceae bacterium
GCTTTATCGGCCGCAGGCCGATGTTACGGACATCGTTACCCTAAATAAAAACCTCCCCCAGGAAGATTTGAATGACATCCCGGTGGTAAAAGAAGCCGTCTATTTCCTTAAGCGACTCGCTGAATTACAACCTCTCAAAGCGACAGTCAAAGGAAACCTGCCCCGCGCTTTTGCCCAGGAAATTCACGATAAATTTCCTGACCATCCTGAATTCCCCCATCGTATAATGTCCGAGAATGAAGATTGGAAGTTGATGTCCTTGCATTTTATTCTGGATACGTGCGGATGGATAAAAAAGCAAAACCAAAAGTTCAGCCTGACCCGCAGCGGACAAAAGCTTGTAGGGGAAGGGTTTGGCTCGGATGATTTTTATCACCTCTTGGATACTTATATGCGCAAGTTCAACTGGGACTCCCGGGATCGTTATCCCGAGCTGAGCATCATCCAGCAAGCGGCCTTGTTTTCCTGTTATATCCTGCATCTAAAGGCAAGAGCCTATATCCATACCGATGATTTATCTCAGTACTTTACTCATGCATTTCCGGCGGCAGCCGACACGGTGCCGGAGTCTCCATTCGCAACCCCCGAAAAAACTGTGCAGGGGGCCTTCTCGCTCCGCTTTATCGAACGTTTCGGTGAGTATTTCGGATTGCTGGAAGTCAGAAGGGAGAAAAAAGGGCTTGGGCAAGTTGATCGCTTTATAAAAATAACTCCGCTGTTTGAAAAAATATTTCAATGGCAATTAAGCCCGCCTGGAAACCCTGGTTCCACCGTAAGATAGGGAGCGAGGAAGATAATAGGTATGCCTCAGGTTAGAAAGAGCAGGGATCAGGAATTGAGGGGATTTTTGCCAAGGTTTTATGAATTGGGGGCCAGGGGGGCGAAAATCATTTTGCCCCGCAGGGTTGCGACCAGCCCTTGGGTGCGGATCAAATGCCAGTTTGGCTGCGGCGGTTTCGGGACCAGCTTGATGTGCCCGCCTCATACTCCCAAGCCGGAAGAGACCCGGCGCATACTCGACACCTATAAACGGGCGATTCTTTTTACAAGCGGATCGGTAGACACCAAAGAAATTGCCGCCAAAATGGAGCGGGAGATTTTTCTTTCCGGGTGTTACAAGGCGTTGGGCTTAGGAGCCGGCCCATGCAGGCTTTGCCGTGATTGCGCTTTCGAAAAGGGATGCCGGCACCCGGATGAAGCCAGGCCTTCCATGGAAGCCTGCGGAATAGATGTGTTCGCGACCGCCAGGAAACACGGGTTTACGATAAATGTAGTCAGAAGCTATAAAGATCCTCAGCACTATTTCGGCCTGGTTTTAGTGGAGTGAAACGAAAGATTCATTAAATAATATCGAAGCGTTTGGTATGATCGGAAAACAGATAGAGAGATAGCAGATCTATTCTATTGCGGAGATAACGCTTTCACAAGTCAACATAAATAAGACATGTTAAGATATGTTGATTCCGGATTGAAAGTGAGTATAACGACCAGGCTTGCCTCCAGTCGTAAAGATCAGGAATACGGGGCGGGAGGAACCGGTGCGCCCCGATGAGCCTCAAAAATGCCTGACGGTCCTCGTCAAATCTTTGCCAACACCCCCTCTCCGCCTCTACTCCGAGAACCCTCCGAATCCCCGCTGAAAAGGCTCCCAAACGAACCCAAGATCTTGTCCTAAAATTCCCTTGACACACAATTTCCTTTTTTGTATATTCCCCTCACCCTAAAGCGAGTTCTTATCAAATTCTTATCAAGAA
>CAZIDC010000703.1:0-1751 GCA_964537885.1 uncultured Syntrophaceae bacterium
AGGAGCAGCGGTTCAAAAATATATGATGAAATTGGCAGAAGAGCAGGAGATCCTAAGTTCGGTCAGTGATATTGTGATTGAAGTCTTTGCCATGGAGAGTGCCCTCCTTCGAGCCATAAAATCCATGGAAAAATCAGGAGATGAAAAATCCCAGATTCAAAAGGCCATGGTCCAGGTCTATGTGAATGATGCTTTCGAGAGGATAGAGGGTTTTGCGAAACGAGCCTTCGCTGCGATCGCCGAAGGTGATATCCTCAGGACTCAGTTATCCGCCCTCAAGAAACTAACCCGTTTTACCCCTGTAAATACCATCGGCTTGAGGCGGGAAATCGCAGATGCCGTCATCAAAATAGGGAAATATCCGTTCTAAGGCGACCACCTGCGGCAGGCAGGGATGCCTGCCGCAGTTAGGAACACAATGTTCCGCCTCTTTGGCGATCATTGACACCGATAATATGAGTCTCTTGCCATCCCTTTTTGCTCCGATCAAGATAAAATCGTTGGAATTGGTCAACCGGGCAGTCATGCCTCCCATGGGGACTAACCTCGGGAATCCTGACGGCACGGTGAGCGAAGCTAATCTTGCTTATATAAAACGCAGGGCAGTGGGAGGGGCTGGCCTGATCATAACCGAAATTGCATCCATCCACCCCAGCGGTTCGGCTATCCCCAATGAACTGGGGGCCTATGATGATCGGTTTATCCCCGGGCTGAAAAAAATTGCTGATGCGGTGCATGCTGCCGGTAGCAAGGTGGCCTTACAGCTCCATCATGCCGGACGGGAAAGTCTTTATCTTCTCCGGGAGAAAAAAGCCATCGCTCCTTCGGCGATCCGGTCTTTGGTTTTCGGTCTGACCCCGAGGGAGATTACCCGTGAGGAGATTCAGGAAATCATTACCGCCTTTGGTGTCGCTGCCCGCCGGGGAATGGAGGCCGGTTTTGACGCCATAGAGATTCATGGAGCTCACGGGTACTTGATCACGCAGTTTTTATCTGCCCTTTCCAACAAACGTGACGATGAATACGGGGGCAATTTCAGCAACCGCAGTCGTTTCATGATTGAAGTATTACAGGAGGCCCGTAAAAAAGTGGGCCCGGATTTCCCCATCTCCCTGCGCCTTTCTGTTGAAGAGTGCATTCAAGATGGTTATACATTCGAGGATATCCGGCCTATCCTTCCCAATCTGGTTGAAGCCGGAGCCGACATCCTGCATGCCTCTCTTGGAACGCACGGAAGTCCGGGCGGCATTACCAGCGCCCCCTTTGAGTATCAACCCGGTTTTAATGTCTGGCGGGCCAGAAAGTTAAAAGCGGCAGTTGACCTTCCGGTCATTGCCGTCGGGCGATTCACAGACCCTTCACTGGCGAACGAAGTGATCGCTCGTGGGGAAGCAGACCTGGTGGCCTTTGGCCGCCAGTATTTAGCTGATCCGGATTTTCTAATCAAAGCGCGGGAAGGCCGTCCTGAAGATATTCGCAAATGTATTGCCTGTAATCAGGGATGCATAGAGCGCTTGATGCTGGGAGAAGGGAAAATCCGTTGTGCCCTCAACCCCGAGACCGGGCAGGAAATCATTTACCCAAAGGGGCCAACTGGAGTCCGTCGTAATGTATGGGTTGTGGGATCTGGCCCTGGTGGTCTTATTGCAGCGTATGAGGCCGCCCGTCTCGGCCATAAGGTAACCCTCTACGAAAGAGAGGAGGAAACGGGCGGACAGTTGCGCTTTGCTCGTGAGGCTCCCTATAAAGAC
>CAZIDC010000704.1:0-1747 GCA_964537885.1 uncultured Syntrophaceae bacterium
AATGTTGGGAACATGCTAATCGTTCTTGATCAGATGAGTGAAAACAAAAAAGCCAGAGTCCTAGATATTCAAGGAGGCTGGGGAATTAGAAGACGCCTTGGCCAGATGGGTATTCACGCGGGAGATATAATCACGATGTTGCGGTTTGGGGCTTTCGGAGGCCCGATTTTGATTGAGGTCCATGGATTTCAGGTAGCCCTCGGGAGACAGGTTGCCTCCAGGATCACCGTGGAGGAAGTGGAATGAGGGTTGCGCTGGCCGGCCAGCCCAACTGTGGCAAGAGCACTCTGTTCAACCTTATCGCGGGATACAGGGCCATTACGTCCAACTTTCCGGGAACAACCGTTAAATATACGGAAACGAAAACCCATATCTACGGCCATACCTGCACCTGTATCGATCTTCCCGGAACCTATTCCCTTTCATCGCTGGAGCCAGCGGAACTGGAAGCCCGCAAGCATCTTCTTTCCGGAGAAATCGACGGGGTCATCAATGTGGCCGATGCTTCCCTCCTCTGCCGAAGCCTGGAGCTTACTATCCAGCTCCTGGAGCTGGAAATTCCCATGGTCCTTTGCCTGAATATGATGGATGAGGCCCGGAGAAAAGGAATTCAAGTTGATACCCGGAAGCTCTCCGCCATCCTCGGCATCCCGGTGGTCGAAACTATGGCCATAACCGGAAAGGGGATCCAAGAGTTGTTTGCGGAGGTATTAAAAGTTTGGGAAGGAAAAAAGAGGGGAAATGTTCAGAAATTCAGCAAAGACATTGAGGAAGTTATCCATCCCCTCGCTACCCTCCTGGCTGCGGGAAAGCGGGTCGATGAGAAAGTTTCCCCGCGATTTCTGGCGATCAAACTGCTGGAAAAGGATGAGTCCTTCGTGAAAGAGATAAACCCGGGCGGCGATTTATACAGCCGGATTCGACCTTTTCAAGATAAATTGGAAGAAATGCACGGCAGCCCTTCGGACGAGGTAGTCTCCTCCGAACGCCATGCCCTGGCCATGAACCTATTTGAAAAGGTTTCCACAGTTATCCATCCCCCTAAGAAGGACATTCGCCTGGCTATCGATCACTGGGTCATGCATAAATTCTTCGGTTATTTGATCCTGGCGGCTGTTTTTTATGGCTTCTTTCATTTCATTTTCAGAATCGGTGGGTATATCGAAGAACCTCTGATGGAGGAATTTGATCACTGGATAGGTCAATTGGGGGAACTTTTCGGACAGGGAAGCTTATCCTTTTTCCTTTCAAAGGGAATATTACAGGGGATTGCAGGAGGCATTGCCATCGTCCTTCCTTATCTTATCCCTTTTCTAATCGGTCTCTCCATCCTTGAAGACATTGGATATCTGCCGAGGGTGGCTTTCCTGATGGATGTCTTCATGCACAGGATCGGTCTCCACGGCAAAGCGATTATTCCTCTGATCCTCGGGTACGGATGCAGCGTCCCGGCGGTGATGTCCACCCGAATTCTTGAATTTCCTCAACACCGGTTTATCGTTTCCATCTTGACAATCATGATTCCGTGTGCAGCTCGGATCACAATCATATTCGCGCTGGTCGCTTTTCTCATCAGCCCCAACGCCGCCCTGGCGATATTTGTCCTGAATATTCTGGTTGTGGCCATTTCCGGGAAAATCCTCTCCGTCATTTATCCGGAAGCAAGTCTTGGATTGATTCTGGAGATCCCTGCCTACCAGTGGCCCCCCATCCGAAATACGCTAAAAAAATCTTGGTATCGGATAAG
>CAZIDC010000705.1:0-1733 GCA_964537885.1 uncultured Syntrophaceae bacterium
CGAGCGGCTGGTTTTCGCGCTCGTAGTTCAGTTCCTCCCAGAAAAGCTTTTTAAGACCGCCCAGACCCCGCAAGTTCCGGAGGATATTCAGAACCGTCTGCTGTCTCTCGATCTGGGCCATTCATCACCCCGGCTTTCTCATTTCTTAGAAGCGTCTCAAGTTTAGACAAGCCGATGCAGATAACGCCTGATTTTACTTGTTGAATAGGGATTGCCTTTTGATAGCGGGAGTATAGCCGTTACCCCTTTGGACTTTTGGCCCTGGACCAAAATTCGGGCTTTCTCTTCTGCAGAAAGGCGGAAATCGCTTCGGCCACGTTGGGCGATTGAAAAAATCGGGGAGCGATCATGTTCAGGAGCCTCCCGCTCTCCCCTTTGAGCGCCATGTCCACCCCCTCAAAACTCTGCTTCACGAGGGCAGCGCATTCCGGGATCACGTCCAGGAGCTCATCGCACCATTGGTCTACCTCTTCCTCAAGCTTCGATAGGGGAACCACCCGGTTAATCAGGCCCCACTCCAGCATCTGCTGGGCCGTATACTGGCGGCAGAGCATCCACATCTCCTTGGCCCTCTTCATGCCCACCACATGGGCCAGGGAGGCAACGAGTTCCCCATGGATGGGGCTCCCGATCTTTGGCCCGAATTGGCCGAAGATGGCATTGTCGGCCGCAATAGTGAAATCGCAGTGATAGGCCATATGGTTATGTCCGCCGATACAGTATCCCTTGACGGCGGCGATGGTAGGCTTGGTGGATGACCGGATGTAGTCATCAAAGGGAGGAACCTTCCAGGGTTTTTGCAACCCTCCCGCCTTCTCCCACTGGATGTCCCCCCCGATGCCGAAATGGTCCCCCATGCCAGCGAATATGACTACCCCAATATCATCGGCTTTGGTTGCATAACCCATGGCGAGGCATATCTCCTCCCATCCCTGGTCGGTCATCGGGTTCATCCGTTCCGGTCGGTTGAAGGAAAGCCTGAATACCCCGCCCCCGCGCTTCCGGTACTTCCTTTCTGGAATCGTCTCTTTGAAATCGAGTTCAGCCACTCTCTCCCAATCTGTCCAAGCCATCTTATCTTCCTCCTTTTCAGAATCCGCCAATGACCTTAGCCCCTTTGAGTTCTTTGAAAAAAACTTCCTTTTCCATGAGAACAAGCTGCGATGGGATCCTCTCTTTGAGATCCAGGATCTGGACCCAGAGAGGGCAGGCGAGGAGATGGACCCCCTTCCCCCTGGCCAGATCCAGAAGCCGGGAGAGGTCCGTCCAGCGGCTGTCCTTCTGATTGCCAACCTCTATCCCCGTGGCGGTGGCATTTTTGGAAATCCTGGCCCTAATATCCCTCCCCTGAAACAGAGGGGACCATCGAAAGGACTCGCCGGCAATGGCATAGAGGGCCTCTTCCGTAAAGAGAACCCCGGCATCCATGCCGGCCTTCTTCGCTTCCAGAGCCAGTCCGATATTGGCAATGGCTGAGTTCATAAGGGCGTCACGGCATACAAAGATCAGGTCCATATATTTCCTCCTGCGAGCTGGGTATTATCTTCATGTTCCATTGAATACCAGCGTTACTATCCGTTTTTCTCCTTAGGCTTAAGGCCTCCAGTACATTCCGGCGCTGGCATTGATGACCTCACCGGTTAGGTAACTGGCATCATCCGAGGCAAGAAAGGCCACGATGCTGGCCATTTCTTCTGGTTTTGCACCCCTTCCGAAAGGACTCATTTTGGCCA
>CAZIDC010000706.1:0-1721 GCA_964537885.1 uncultured Syntrophaceae bacterium
TTGTCATTATTTTTATTTGTGATAAATATAGGTTTTAGATACGATAGACAAGGAGGGTGGAACGATGATAGAAAAGTTATTTTCCCTGCAGGGCAAAGTCGCCTTGATCACTGGAGGAAGTCGGGGCATCGGGCGGTCCATAGCCCTAACTTTTGCCGAAGCTGGGGCAGATCTGGCGGTGTCCAGCCGCAACAAACGGCCGCCGGAGCTGGAAAACGTGGCGGAAGAAATTCGGGCGCTGGGTAAAAAGGCCATAGCCATTCCTGCTCATGTGGGAAAGAAAGAAGACGTGGGCCGTCTGGTCCAGAGGATCCTTGGGGAATATGGCCGGATCGACATCCTGGTCAACAACGCCGGCGCCAATCCGATTTTAAGTACGATGGTGGACTTGGAGGAGGAAGCTTTCGAAAAAGTCCTGGAGGTCAATCTGAAAGGGGCCTTTCTCATGAGCCAGGCTGTGGCCAAAGAGATGATCAAACAGGGAGGGGGGAGGATCATCAACATCAGCTCCATCAGCGGACTGCGCGCCCGGGCGGACCGAACGGGGGCCTACTGCATCAGCAAGGCCGCCATGAATATGATGACCCAGGTGATGGCCCGGGAGCTGGCCCAGCATCATATTCTGGTAAACGCCATTGCCCCCGGTTCCATCAAGACGGAATTCAGCCGGGTCAACTGGACTGACCCGGAACGTAAGGAGCAGCGCATCCGGGAGATTGAGCTCAAACGCTTCGGGGAACCGGAAGAAGTAGCGGGGCTGGCCCTTTTCCTGGCATCGGGGGCCAGTTCGTTCGTTACCGGAGAAATCATCCGGGTGGATGGCGGGCAGACGATATAAATACGGCCCCTTTTTTTTGCTTTCCCCTTGAGCCTTGGCCTTGCACCTTATACCCATAATTTTGAAAGGAGAAGAAACGATGGCCACTCCAACTTATGAAATCCTTGCTCTCAAGTATGCGGGACCTCTGGCCAGGCCGGCAGCGATGGTTACCTGGTTTTCGGACCTTGATAAAATCGCCCAGATTAACTACTACATTTTTGCCATTCGGGGTGAAAAAGAAACCATTGTCGTTGACTGCGGCTGCGCCCCGAAATTAGCCAGTGAGCGAAACCTGGCCGGCTATGTCAACCCGGTAGATGCCCTGCGGAGGATCGGGATTGACGCCGGCAAAGTGAAAACAGTGGTGGCCACGCATATCCATTTTGACCACATCAGCGGAATCTCCCTGTTTCCCCGGGCAAAATTCTACCTCCAGGAAAAGGAATTCAATTTCTGGATGAAAAATCCGATTGCCCAAAGAGCCCCTTTCCTCCAGGTCACGGATCCGGTGGCCAACCGTTACTTAGCCAGGCTGAAGGGCACGAAAAGGCTCCAGCTCGTCAGGGGCGACAAAAAAATTATGCCTGGGATCGAATTGCTTCTTGCTCCGGGACATACGGTCGGCCTGCAAGTCATCGCCGTCAATACCAAAAAGGGGATAGCGATTGTCGGTTCGGACGCTGCCCATATGTTCTCCAGCTACCGGACCGATATTCCAAGCGCGATTATCACCGATATGGTCGCCTGGATGAAGACTTACGATAAGATCCGGGCCAAGGCCTCATCCCTCGACCTGATCTTTCCGGGCCACGACCCGGCGTTGTCCAATGCTTATCCTCAGATTGCCGAGGACGTGTCCCAGCTTGTTTAACTCGCGGGTTTTATTCGGCCGCAGATTTTT
>CAZIDC010000707.1:0-1711 GCA_964537885.1 uncultured Syntrophaceae bacterium
TCAAGAAGGATTTAGAATTTTGAGCAGAAAATACATGGTTCTTTGTGGCGACGGGATGGCCGATTATCCCATCCCGGACCTTAACGGGAAAACTCCCCTCCAGGTTGCTGAAACCCCCCATTTAGACCGGATGGCCCAGAAAGGAGCTCTGGGGCTTGTGCGCACCATACCCTTCGGTTTTCCACCGGGTAGCGACGTGGCCAATTTGTCCATTTTCGGATATGATCCGGCATTGCACTTTACCGGCCGGGCTCCTCTGGAAGCAGCCTCCATGGGAGTCAAGCTGGGTCCGGCCGATGTCGCCTTTCGTTGCAACCTTGTTACTCAAACCCCTGGAAGGGGAGGGGTTGTCATGGGAGACTTCAGCGCCGGCCATATTTCAACCGAAGAGGCTCAAGAGATCATCGCGGATATAGAAAAAATTCTTGGCAGCGAAGAATTCAGTTTTTACCCGGGAGTCAGTTACCGCCACTTGTTGATTTGGCATAATGGGAAAAAAGGGCTTTCCCTTAAGACTACTCCGCCGCACGATATTACCGGAAAGGAAATTGCCGAACATCTTCCGGCAGGAGAAGGCCAGGAAGAGATTCTCGGGTTAATGGATAGAGCGCGAGCAGTTCTTGAAGATCACCCGGTAAACCAGGCCAGGAAGAATGCCGGAAAGAAGCCGGGCAATGCGATCTGGCTGTGGGGACAGGGACTGGCCCCTTCCCTCCTTCCTTTGAGTCAACGTTTCAACCTTACCGGATCGGTCATCTCCGCCGTAGATCTCATGAAAGGCATCGGTTTTTATGCCGGCCTGGAAATAATCAATGTCCCCGGAGCTACGGGCTATCTGGACACGAACTATGAAGGAAAAGCCCTTTATGCCCTCAGGGAAATTTCTAAAAAAGATTTCGTCTACGTCCATGTGGAGGCGCCCGATGAAGCTTCCCACAACGGGAGCCTGAGAGAAAAGATTCAAGCGATCGAAGATTTTGACCGGAAAATCGTCGGCCCGCTTCTTCGCGGCCTCGAAGCCTATAAGGATTTTCGGATCATGGCCCTGCCGGACCACCCGACGCCGATTTCCCTGAAAACCCATTCCGCGGAGCCAGTCCCTTTTGTTTTGTTTTCTTCTGAAGACAGAAGCAAAGGACCAAAGGAAGAAAGATCTTTTGACGAAGATTCAGCCCGGAAGACCGGCCTTTTCATAGAGCAAGGCCATGAACTCATGGAAAAATTCATCAAAGGAAGCTGAATAAGCGCCTTAAAGAGCTTGGGAAACCTTACCCGGGCAGGAACTTGGGATTCTCCCGTTAGAGACCAATGAGTATTGCCCACCATACGATTGAAATCCGGGTCACCTATGCTGAGACCGATGCCATGGGCATTGTCTACTATGCGAACTACCTGCGTTGGCTCGAAATGGGACGAACCGAACTGATGCGCAGCCTGGGTATTTCTTATAAGGAAATAGAGGTTAGCGGGACTTTTCTTCCCGTTTCCGAAGTCTTTTGTAAATACCTCATCCCGGCCAAGTATGATGATGTTTTAACCGTTGAAACATCCGTGGAATTCCTAAGGAGAGCCAGCATCCAATTCACCTATCGGATCTTGCGGAAAACAGACGGCGCGGTAATTGGAAAGGGGACTACCCTCCATGCCTTCGTCGACCGGGAAGGCAAGATTGTCAAGGCTCCCGGCCGGTTGCGGGAAAAGCTGCAAACCA
>CAZIDC010000708.1:0-1708 GCA_964537885.1 uncultured Syntrophaceae bacterium
AGAAGCTGGGATCGTTTTTTAATTCCCCAGCCCTTCACCCGGATGCTCATCCGCTGGGGAGATCCGATCTTTGTCCCGGAGAATATAGATTCGGAAGCATTCGAGGCCATCCGCCTGGATATAGAGAACAAAATGATTCAAGGCCATGCGCAGGATGATCGCCACTGGGGATGGGAAAAGCCTCTATGATAGCCGGGTGCCATCTTACAGGCCTTTGATGAAAGATAAGTCCCCTTCGACTGCTGTTATACCGTTTCCCTCCTTAAAAGAAAAGAACCTGCTGCCCCTAACAGGGATACGGCTGCGGCTAAAATAAAGGCCCAGCTAAATGTTCCCGTTGTATCCTTTATCCATCCGCCAATTACCGGCCCAAGTGCCTGGCCAATCCCGAAAAAGAGGGTAATGAAGCCAAGGCCAGCGGGTGCCAGCCTTCCGCCTACCACATCGCCGGAAGCGGCCGCCATGATTGTGGGTACCGCAAAGGCGGCAATACCGAATACCCCTGCCGATAAGTAAAAACCAGGGTAATCCTTCCAGAAGGCAAAGACGACGTAGGAGAACGTAAGAGTCAGATAGGCAATCATGGAGCCCGATCTCCTGCCCAGAACGTCTGAAATCCAGCCATAAAGGACACCGCAGAAGATGCTGAATATCCCGAGAAAAGCAAATATTCTCCCCGCTGACACCGGGGACAGCCCCATTTCTTTAGTGAGATACGCCACGAAGAAGGTGAGGTAGATAACATAGGAAAAGCCAAACATAAAATAGACGCCCCCGAGCTTCCACAACTCTAACTTTGCCACCACATCCTTAAACGCCGAAAAGAGCGTAACCTTCGGCCCCCCTTTTTGTTCCTCCTCCCCCCCATATAGGGATACTCCTTTTTCTCGGGGATGATTCCTCAGAAGGGCATAGCAGATGAAGGCCAGGAAAAATACAACAATACCCAGGAAAAACCAAGCATATCTCCATCCTTCTTTTCCAAAGCCAGCGATAATGGGCGGGAGGATTATCCCGGAAAAAAAGAGGCCGGTTCCTATGCCTCCGGACACGATCCCGGTGGCCAGACCTCTTTTTTTCGCAACAAACCAGGCGGCCGGAAGGGCCATGATCGGAACGTAACTCCCGCCGTTTCCTGCTCCAGTAATGAGTCTCATGAGAAAAGCGAATAGAAAGGAGTGGGCCAATCCAGTGAGAAATAAGCTGATCCCGATCACGAGGAGTGATAGAAAGACAACCTTCCTAACCCCGAAACGGGCGGCCAGAAGTCCCCCGATAATGGCGAGGGAAAGATAGCCGATAAAATTCCCGGTGGCAATAGAGCCAAGCTGGGTATAATTGAGAGTCAAGCCATCCTTCATGGATGGGAGGATAACGGAATAGGACATTCGGCCGAAGCCGTGGGCGAGAATTGTAACCAGGGTTCCCGTAAACGCTATGATCCAGGCGTAATGAATCATTTTCTTCACCAGTTCTTCCTCCAGAGGATTAGGGGTTAAAGTATTAGGCCAACGGTGACTGAGCAAGAAAGAACCTGAGCCTTGGCCGTCTTCATTTCATCGAAGTGGCGCTTCAGGTCAGATGGAGATCAGCGGGAGAGTCTGTTTTTGGCCTTGGATGGGACATTGGGGGCTTTCAAAGATTCAGAATCCATGTACCCCCCGGACATTACCCGAAAACCAAATTTTTCGAAGAAGGGACGGTCATT
>CAZIDC010000709.1:0-1701 GCA_964537885.1 uncultured Syntrophaceae bacterium
TTTTCGCCTTGCGCCTCACGGTTTTATAAAAGGAGTTGGAGCGATGTTTGATCCCAAGAAGCTGGAGAATATCCAACATAAAGCGAAAGGCTGGGAAGAGAAAGTTGAGAAGACCTTAGGGAAAAATCCCGAGCGGAAAAAAGATTTTCAGACCACTTCGGGCATACCGGTTAAAAGAGTTTTTTCCCCCGCGGACATTGGGGGAATGGATTATGAGAAGGATCTTGACTTTCCCGGGGAATATCCCTATACCCGGGGGGTACAGCCCACCATGTTCCGGGGTAGGTTCTGGACGATGCGGCAGTACGCAGGATTCGGAACCGCGGAGGATACCAACAACCGTTACCGTTACCTCCTGGAACACGGCCAAACCGGCCTGTCTGTGGCCTTCGACCTCCCCACCCAAATCGGCTACGATTCCGATCACCCTTTAGCCCAGGGAGAAGTGGGAAAAGTCGGGGTGGCCATCGATTCGGTTAAGGACATGGAAATACTTTTCAACCGGATTCCTCTGGAGAAAGTTTCCACTTCCATGACCATCAACTCTCCAGCCGCCATCCTGTTAGCCATGTATATTGTAGTAGGCGAAAAGCAGGGCGTAACTCCGGATAAACTGAACGGAACCATCCAGAACGACATCCTCAAGGAATATTCTTCCCGGGGAACTTACATCTTTCCACCCCAGCCTTCGATGCGCATCATCACCAACACCTTTGCCTACTGCATGAAGGAAGTTCCCAATTGGAACACCATCAGCATCAGCGGATATCACATGCGGGAGGCGGGCTGCACGGCCGCGCAGGAGGTGGCTTTTACCCTGGCCAACGGGATTGCCTATGTAGGTGCGGCCCTCAAGGCGGGGTTGGACGTGGATGTATTCGGCCCGAGGCTTTCGTTCTTTTTCAACGCCCATCTGGATTTTTTGGAGGAAGTGGCTAAGTATCGAGCGGCCCGCCGCCTCTGGGCCAAGATCATGAGAGGGCGGTTCCAGGCTAAAAACCCCCGCTCTTGGATGGTGCGCTTCCACACCCAGACTGCCGGGTGCACTTTGACCGCCCAACAGCCCCACAATAACATCATCCGGGTGGCCTGGCAGGCGCTGGCTGCCGTCCTGGGGGGAACTCAATCCCTCCATACGAACTCTATGGATGAAGCCTTAGCCCTTCCATCGGAGCAATCCGTGCAGATTGCTCTGCGCACCCAGCAACTGATTGCTTATGAGTCGGGCGTTGCCGATACCGCAGATCCTCTCGGTGGTTCGTATTGCGTGGAAAATCTGACGGACGAGATCGAAAAGCGGGCCAGCGATTACATCGCCAAGATTGACCAGATGGGGGGGTCTGTGGCCGCGATCGAAAAAGGGTATATTCAACAGGAAATTCAGGAGAGCGCCTACCGTTACCAGAAAGAGATCGAGGCTGGGGCGCGAGTGATCGTGGGCGTAAATAAATTTCAATCCAAGGAAGCCCCGCCCCAAGGGCTCCTAAAGGTGGATCCCCAGGTCCGGGAACTTCAGATCAAAAGGCTCGCTGAGCTAAGATCGTCCCGGGACCAAAGACAGGTGGGAATTTCCCTTCAGGAACTCAAGAAGGTGGCCCAGGGGGATGGGAATTTGATGGTGCCGATCCTGGAAGGCGTGCGCGCATTATGCACCCTTGGGGAAATCTGCGACGTACTCCGGGGAGTGTTCGGCGAGTATGA
>CAZIDC010000710.1:0-1686 GCA_964537885.1 uncultured Syntrophaceae bacterium
CCAGACATTGCCCCCGATGATCGACCGGGCGCCGATGACCGTGGGTCCGAGGATTGTGGCGTTGGAGTAAATGGTGACGTCATCTTCGATGGTGGGATGGCGCTT
Source organism: uncultured Syntrophaceae bacterium (assembly GCA_964537885.1). Classification (GTDB taxonomy): domain Bacteria; phylum Desulfobacterota; class SM23-61; order SM23-61; family SM23-61; genus CAZIDC01. The sequence continues at coordinate 106 of CAZIDC010000710.1, forward strand.
GACTCCCCGGATCAGGTTTCCCTCGGGGTCTTTGGGAAAACTCAAGGCTCCAAGGGTTACGCCTTGATAGATTTTTACCCGGTCCCCGATCTCGGTGGTTTCTCCGATAACTACCCCCGTGCCGTGGTCGATGAAGAAATCTTTCCCGATCCTGGCCCCGGGGTGAATGTCGATCCCGGTGATCCCGTGGGCATATTCGGTCATAATCCGGGGCAGCAAAGGAGCTCCCTGAACGTGAAGCTCATGGGCCATGCGGTAAATCATGATGGCCAGGATGCAGGGGTAGCTAAAAATCACTTCATCCAGGTTCTTGGCGGCGGGGTCCCCGTCAAAGGCCGCGCGCACATCTCCCGCCAGGGTCTCCCGCAGCTGGGGGATTTTTCTTATGAAGGTCAGCGCCTCTTTTTGGCCGCGGTCCAGACATTGGGTGCAGAGGCTGTGGAGGCGGCGGCACTCGTGGCGGATCGACCGGGCAATCTGCGAGGCGAGTTTTTCGAAAACGCGATTGGCAATGTTGCCGACATGATAGTCCAGGGAGTAAACATCAATTTCCTGCTCCCCGAAGTACCCCGGGAAAACAAGCTCTTTAAGGTCTCCAAGAATATCAATCACCGACTCCTTCGATGGAATCATGGCGGTATCGTAATGGGCGATCGTTTGCTCCTCCCGGCAACTGACGATGATCTCTGCAATGATCTTGGGAAGCTGGCTCCGGTATTCTTCGCTGATTGCCACATCGACCCGGCACAGGTCGCCCGTCAAGGAAAGATTTTTTTCTTCCATGGCTTTTTCCTTTCCTGCGCTTCTTTGCTTGCGAAAGCTTGCGGCCGATCACCCGCCCCCGGCCTGCCGGCGGAACCGGGCGCCGAAAATAATGATAAAGAGAATTCCCGAGACGGACACGATTGTTCCCGACGGCGGCCAATCCAGGAAGTAGGCCAGAGCCAGCCCGCAGATCGAAGAGACCCCGGCCAGTACCGCCGAGAGAATGAGTGCTCCTTTAAAGCTCCTGGCAACCTGGAGGGCGGCCGCCGCCGGGATGACCAGCAAGGCCGAAACCAGCAGCACCCCCACCACCTTCATTCCCAAAACAACCGTCACCGCCGTCAGGATGGCGAGAATGGCGTCCAGCCGCCTGACTCGAATCCCCGAGGCCTTTGCCGATTCCGGGTCAAAAGTGAGGAAGACCAGTTCCTGGTAGAAAAGGACCACGGTAACAAACACGGATACGGCAAGGATAAAAGCCATCCAAACCTCCACCGGGTCAATAGCCAGGATATTCCCAAAAAGGTACCCGAAGAGGTCCACGTTAAAGCTGCCAGCCAGGCTGGCCAGGATGATTCCCAAGGCCATGCCCAGACTGCTGATGATGCCGATGGCCGTGTCCCCGTGAAGACCGGCCCTTTCTTTCAACTTCAAGATTCCGAGGGCTGAGAAGACGGCAACTCCCAGAGCGATCATAATGGGCATAACGTAGAAAAAAAGCCCTAAGGCTACCCCCCCGAAGGTGACATGGGCCAGGCCATGGCCAACCATCGCATCCCGCCTTAAAACCAGAAACACCCCGAGGACGGCGCAGAG
>CAZIDC010000711.1:0-1671 GCA_964537885.1 uncultured Syntrophaceae bacterium
AAGCTGTCAAGCTTTTTGTGTAAAATACTCATAGGCCAATTCTTTGAAGGAAGGCTGATTCTTCCGAAGCATCATAGAAAAAATTTGGAGAAAAAGTGAATTTCCTTTCCACTTTATGCAAGGCGGCTGGATACAAAAATTTCTAAAGAATAATGATTCTAATGTCTTTCCGATACAAGACGATTTGGCTTCTTTCTTGCTGTTTATAGAATCGTAACTTTGATTCAGCAGACTCTAACTGAATGCATTTAACCATCTGACCAAAAGGAATCGGAATGGTTATCAAATGCATCTCTTCCCTTCCCATATAAGTCTTCAGGAAATACGCCAATGATGCTTGCCGCTTCAACATGGGCAGAAAGGTGGGAACAAAATGTATTACCGATAAGCCCGGCTCCCGGTGAGCCGTAGCGTGTTCTACGCCTGCGGCGGGGGAATCCCGCTTGGCGGGACTGGAGCAGATGGGCCTTCGGTGTAGCAAGAAGCTTTGATGCCGTCTTGTGGGGAAACTCGGATTCCTTTCAGGAGCCCAAGTAGCTTTAGGAAGTGTTTTAGGAACAGGGAGGTTCGAAGCTTCCTCTTATGGCGGATTCGGAGATCAATAGCTGGCGTTTTCTTGTCATGCCCCGGATGGTTTCATTTATGGCTTTTGCTCGCCTATCCAGCTCATCGAATTTTGCGTCCTTCCCCCTAATTTCTGAATCTCCCCGGCAGGGTTGGAGGCGGAGGACAGCTTGATCCTTTTGTATCGCGGCCAGTTCCTTTTGCAGATCCCGTATTTGGTTTTCAAGTTGCTTGATCATTTTTCCTTAGGTTTGGCCACCTTGATCTTAGGCCAAGGCAGGGGTCCAGTGTCCTACTTCTTTCCTGGGACAATCGCTTCCTTAGCTGCTTTGGCCACCCGCATTTTTACCACTGTCTTAGCAGGGATCTTAATCGTTGCGCCAGTAGCTGGATTGCGACCCATGCGGGCCTTCCTTTTGACCATCACAAGTTTCCCAATCCCTGGAAGGGTGAAGGACCCCGCTTTCTTGGTCTCGGATACCGCCAGGGCTGCCACCTCGTCAATAATCCCGGAGGCCGTCTTTTTAGTGAGCTCAAATTTACTTGCAAAATGGGACACGATCTGGGGTTTGGTCATGGGTTTCTTAGCCATTGTTTCCTCCAGGTGGTATGGGATAAAAAGCTGTAATAGGAGAAGTATAGTAGAAAGGAGGATGGAAAGCAAGCTTAATCCTGCCCGGAAAATCGTTTTCCCCTGAATTTTCTCATTCCACTTACTGGAAACAAAGACGGGATGTTATGCTTGGGCATTTCCTCAGAATCATGCTCACTTCCTTTTGCGGACGGGAGAAGTTCCTCTCGCCACTTTGATGGGAGATTGGTAACAGTTTAGTCCCTATTTTACCCGCCGCGGCTAACGGCGGCAGGGTAGGATTTAGAGAAGTTAGGTCGGGGGGTGGCGGAGATTTTCGAGATTGAGGCGGAAGATGAAACTTACCCACCCGGCGGTAAGTATTCCCCTAAAGAGGGGGGAGAGAATTGCCAAGGACAGGGGGCTTTTAATATTTGACAAATAGAATTTTATATTTTTATGGACGTCCCCTCGCGTCCCTTCGTCTCTTACCCCCTTGACAGGAGCTTGAGAAAATGGCAATTTACCGCCGGGTA
>CAZIDC010000712.1:0-1669 GCA_964537885.1 uncultured Syntrophaceae bacterium
ACCGCGGCCTAAGGGATATTCGGGTGATTATAACTTTCTCAATTCCTTTTTCAGCACCTTGCCCACCAGGCTTTTAGGCAGAGCCGGCATAAAGGTAACCTCCTTGGGCACTAAAAAACTCGGAAGTTTTGTCTGGCAATATTCGATGATTTCTCCTGCCGTGGCGGTCTGTCCGGGTTTCAATACCCCAAAAGCCTTGATGTTCTCTCCATAGATTTCATCCTTGATCCCGATCACGGCCGCCTCGGATATCTTGGGATGTTTGAAAAGGACTTCTTCAATGACCCGTGGGGAAATATTTTCGCCCGCCTTGATGATCAAATCCTTCTTCCGGTCCGTGATCCAGAAGTAACCATCTTTATCCACATAACCAACGTCGCCCGTATGGAGCCAACCGTCCCTGAGGATCTCCGCCGTTTCCTCCGGCTTATTCCAGTACCCCTTCATCAGCATGGGCCCTCTGATCATGATCTCCCCCTGCTGTCCCGGGGGGAGCACTTTTCCGGCATCGTCAACGATCTGCATTTCAGTCCCCTTCATGGGCCGGCCGATAGAGCCGACCTTTTTCAACCCTTCAAGGGGATTGACCGAGTTATTGGCGCCGGCCTCCGTCAAACCCCACCCTTCAATTATCTCAAAGCCAAAAACCTCTTTGAAACTGGACCAAGTCGCGAGGGACAGCGGAGCCGACCCGGATACCCAGTATTTCATGGAACTAAGATCGAACTTCCTTGGTTCAGGATATAAAAGCATAAAAACATACATGGTGGGAACCCCGGCCATAATGTTGGCCCGGTATTTTTCTATGGAGGCCAAGATAGTTTCGACATTGAAGGAATTGAGAAGCACGGCTTTCCCTCCCCGCCGGAATAGGCCGTTATTCATGGAGGCGATGCCATAGGAATGGCAGAGGGGAAGCACGCTAATACTGATCATTCCATCCGGCAGGGGGACGGATTCGTATTGCATTCTGGCATTGGCATAGAGGCTGTAATGGGAATGCATAACTCCTTTTGGCCGGCCGGTAGTACCGGCCGTATAGATCAAAGCTGCCAGTTCGTCATCTTCTGTTTCTACAACTGCGAGTTCCTCAGAGCTTTTTTCACTAAGCTGCCGGTAGGAAAGGAATCCTGCAGGAACCTCTTGGTCAATGAGAATAACGTTTTCCAGGGTTGACACCTGGGTCCGGCCAGCCTGTATTTTGGGAAGAAAGGCCAGGCTGCTGATCACCACTTTGGCCCCTGAATCCTGGTAGATGTAAGCGGTCTCTTCTTCTCCGACAAGGTAATTTATCGGGACGACCACCGCGCCAATCTTCCACACCGCCTGAAAGCCCTGGAGAACCTCCGGACAATTGGGCATCTGCAGAATGACCCTGTCCCCCCGCTTTACGCCAAGATTCCTGAGGGCATGGCCAAGTCTGTTGGCCGATCGAGCCATCTCCACGTTGGTGATCGGCCGGTCCTCAAAGATGAGGCTGGCCCGTTCACCTTCTTCCTTTACCCTGTCTTCAGCAAGCTTGGCGATATTCATCGTTTTTCCCCTCCTGATCTAAGGATTTTTATCCGCCCGCCAGTGGTCCAATGAGGGTAAGGTTATCGTTTTCTTTGAGGATGGATTCTTTGGTAGCGCGAGTTCCATTGATGAGGACAAAGCCGATTTCCCAATC
>CAZIDC010000713.1:0-1664 GCA_964537885.1 uncultured Syntrophaceae bacterium
ATAAAATCGTCGAGGCCGTGAAAGCCGGTGTGCGCCTGGCCGGGGGAACGCCGCTGGAATTTTGCACCATCGGGGTGTGCGACGGGATCGCCATGAACCATGAGGGCATGAAATATTCCCTTTCCAGCCGGGAGCTGATCGCCGATTCCATCGAAGTCATGGCGGTTGCCCATCCCTTCGATGCCCTGGTCCTTGTGCCGAACTGCGACAAGATCGTCCCCGGAATGCTCATGGCTGCCCTGCGGGTGAATATCCCCTCCCTCGTAATCAGCGGCGGACCCATGCTGGCCGGAAAGTTCGAGGAGCAAGAGACCGACTTGATCGGGGTCTTCGAAGGCGTGGGCCGCGTGGCCCGCGGTGAGTGGACTGAAGCAAAGTTGAAGGAACTGGAAGACTGTGCCTGCCCGGGATGCGGGTCCTGCGCGGGAATGTTCACCGCCAACTCCATGAACTGCTTGTCCGAAGCTCTGGGCATGGCTCTGCCGGGAAATGGGACGATTCCGGCAGTGATGGCCGCGCGCATCCGGCTGGCCAAGATCGCCGGGAAAAAAATCATGGAACTGTGGCGAAAGAATATCCGCCCGCGGGACATTGCCACTCCGGCTGCTTTCAAGAATGCCATGGCCGTTGACATGGCCCTGGGGTGTTCAACGAATACGGTCTTGCATATTCCGGCCATTGCCCACGAGGCGCGGATCAATTTGAACCTGGATCTTTTCAACAAGGTCAGCGACCGAACTCCCCATTTGTGTTTTCTAAGCCCGGCAGGGCCTCACCACTTGCAGGATCTGGATGCCGCCGGCGGCGTTCCGGCGGTGATCACTGAATTGATTAAGCTGGGGCGAATCGATAAATCGACTATGACCGTTACCGGGAAAACCCTTGAACAGAATTTGAAGGGAGTTAAGGTCAAGGACTACGGCGTGATCAGGCCGATCCATAATCCTTATCATAAAGAGGGCGGGATTGCCATCCTGCGGGGCAACCTGGCCCCCGGCGGAGCAGTGGTCAAGCAGTCGGCGGTGGCTCCGGAGATGATGGTGAACGAGGGTAAGGCCATCGTTTTCGAATCTGAAGAAGAAACCATGGAGGCGATTCTCAAGGGGAAGGTTAAACCCGGACACGTTGTGGTCGTTCGCTACGAGGGGCCTAAAGGCGGCCCGGGAATGCGGGAGATGCTTTCCCCCACCTCGGCAATCGTGGGCATGGGACTTGACAAGGATGTGGCCTTGATTACCGACGGAAGGTTCAGCGGAGGATCTCGCGGCGCGGCCATCGGCCACGTTTCCCCGGAAGCAGCCGAAGGGGGTCTTATTGCTCTGGTCAAAAATGGAGACCGGATCGCGATTGACATCCCCAAGAAAAAGCTGACTCTTTTGGTTAGCGCGGAAGAGATCAAAAAAAGAAAGAAGCAGTGGAAAAGGCCGGCGCCGAAGATTAAATCTGGTTATGCCGCCCGATATGCCCAGATGGTCACTTCAGCGGGGACGGGGGCCGTATTTAAGGAAAATTTATAATTTAAAGTCGTGAAAATAAAATTCAAAGAGAAAAAGGGGGTCAGAATCCAGAATAATTCCCCCTTTAATCCGTTTTCTGAATCCTGAATTCTGTACCCCCATGTTTCGACCACGAAACAAAACCTATTTTTTAGTAACCCTATGATG
>CAZIDC010000714.1:0-1657 GCA_964537885.1 uncultured Syntrophaceae bacterium
ATATGTTTGCACCGTTTCTCACAAATAAGGGGAAGAATCTGAGGCTGACTTTTTCTGCGCCGGCAAACGATGAAAACGATATCGGAAGAATAATTTTTGGGTTTTATCCTTTTAATCTCGCGTCCCTCTTGATTCCTTCGCTCATCGCCTTTGAACGTCCACCCGCATTGCGGTCTGCCGGGCCTCCGCTGTCCTGATCCACCCCGAGGAACTGGTAGAGGGCCTTGGCCATCCCCTGCCTTTCACATACCCCCGTGTGAATCTCGGGCAGGGATTTCAGTTCGGCGAGCCGGGCCGGAACAGGCTGGCCGCTTATCCGGGAAAGTTCCTGAAGCAAAGAAAATTCGTCCTCGGACGATACGTCCCGCCCCAGGGCTTCGAGAACGGCCCGGTTGAACTTGAAGGGGCTGGCGGTGGAAGCTAGCAAGGCGGGGGAGCCGTCACCGGTCTCTTCCCGATATCTCTCGAGCACGCTGTAACCGACGGCCGTGTGGGTATCCATCAGGTATCCCTGCTTCTCGAAGGAGTCTTTAATGGCCCGGAGGGTTGCGGCGCGATCAGCGAACCCCGCATAAAAAAGGGCTTTAAGCTGGTCCAGGGCCGCTTGCGGAATCGCGTACCAGCCCTGGGCGGAAAGCTTTTTCATCCAATCCAAAACCATGCTGGATTGGCGACTGGCCAGTTCGAAGAGCAAGCGTTCCAGGTTGGAAGAAATCAGGATGTCCATCGAAGGGGAATCGGTTTTGTAAAATTCCCGCCTCCGGTCGTAGATTCCCGTATGGATAAAATCCGTAAGGACTTTGTTGAGGTTGGAGGCGCAAATGAGCCTGGATGCCGGCAACCCGCAGCGAATGGCATAGTAAGCCGCGAGGATGTTGCCGAAATTTCCCGTGGGAACGCCAATCAAAACGGGCTGGCCGCGCCGGACTTTCCCGGCTGCAACCATGGCTTCGTAACCCGCAAAGTAATAAACGATCTGGGGAGCTAAGCGGCCCCAGTTGATGGAATTGGCCGAAGAGAGCTGGAAGTGCAAAGCCGCGAGTTTCCCGATGACGGCGGGATCGGAGAAGATTTGTTTAACCCCAGCCTGGGCATCGTCAAAATTGCCCACGACAGCGCATACCCCGACGTTCTTCCCCCTCTGCGTAACCATCTGCCGGCGCTGGATCTCGCTGACTCCCGCGTGAGGATAAAAAACAAAGAGGCGCACGCCCGCGGCATCGGCAAAGCCTTCTAAGGCGGCTTTGCCCGTGTCCCCCGAGGTCGCGACCAGGATCACCACCTCGTACTGTTCTGGTTCAGCCGTAAGGGCCATGGAGAGCAAACGAGGCATGATCTGGAGCGCGATGTCCTTAAAAGCCAGGGTCGGCCCATGCCAGAGTTCGAGGACCGCCGTGTCATCTCCAAGAAATTTGACCGGGGCTGTTGCCGGGGATGCAAAATTTTCAGCATAAGCAGCCCGGCAGGCCAAAGCAAGCTCATCCCCTCCATAATCGTCAAGAAAGGGGCTGAGGATCCTGGCCGCCTGGCCGGCGTAAGAATTCAGGTTGGGGCCGGAGAAAGGATCCGGGCCGATGGAGGGAAAGACCGAAGGAACATAAAGCCCTCCGTCTTCGGCAAGGCCTTTGATGATGGCCCTTTTAGAAGAAATCGGCGG
>CAZIDC010000715.1:0-1656 GCA_964537885.1 uncultured Syntrophaceae bacterium
TTCTTTTTTATCTTTCCCCTTGCCTTCTCCCCCGTTGGCAGGATCGGTGGTCATTTCGTCGATGCCAAGGGGGTATTTTTTTTTGATGGATGGTTGTGGTACTATCTGACGAATGATGGAGGCTGTTGGAAGGCGGCTCCGCTTGCCGGGCAAAATTTTGGGTCGCAGGTAGAGAATGAACGGAGGAGACTTTATGACCGGAAGAGAACCTAACGTTTTCGATTATATATTTAATCCGAGAACAGTGGCGATCGTCGGCGCCTCGCGAAACGACCTGGCGACTTTGGCCCTGCTGAGCACGAAGATAAAGGACCGGCTGTTTCTGGTGAATCCGAAACATCAAGAAATTCTGGGTAAGAAATGTTATCGCAGCATCCTGGATGTCGAAGAAAAGATCGACTACGCGGTGGTTGGAGTGGCTTCCATGTTGGTGCCGCAGGTGTTGCATGAATGCATCCAAAAAGGAGTGCCAGCGGCGCATATCTACACCGCCGGTTTCAGCGAGACCGGGATCCGCGAAAGGGTGGAATTGGAGAAGGAGATTCAACAGATGGCCAAGGGCAGGATCCGGATCATCGGGCCGAATTGTCTCGGGATTTATTGCCCGCGCTCAGGGTTGTCCGTTATCCCGGAAGCCTCTCAGGAGGAGGGCCACGTGGGTATCATTGCCCAGAGCGGAAGTGTAGTGGAATCGCTTTCTTACTTTGGAAAAACGAAGAACCTAAAGTTCAGCAAGATGGTCAGTTACGGGAATGCCATAGACCTGGATTGTCCTGATTTTTTGGAATCCCTAACTGATGATCCGGAGACAAGAATCATCGGCCTGTATATCGAGGGTTCAAAGAATGGGACGCGGCTCAAAACGGCATTGAGCAAGGCCGCAAGCCAAAAGCCGCTCATTGTCATAAAAGGCGGAATGACCGAGCATGGCATACGGGCCGCATCCTCCCATACGGCGTCTATGGCCGGCACCCCCGAGATGTGGAGGTCGCTTTTTAAACAGGCGGGCGCCATTCAGGTAGAAAGCTTTGATGAACTGGTGAACACGATCATGGCTTTTGACCGGTCTCCATTCCCCGAAGGAAACGCTGCGGCAATCATCACGAACTCGGGTGGATTCAGCGTGATTCAAACCGACCTTTGTTGGCGAGCCGGAATAGACATCCCGAGGTTTGGGCTGGAAACCATCCAGGAGCTGCGCCAGTGGGTCCCCATTGCCGGAACCAGCATTGGCAATCCACTCGACGCCTGGCCGATATACTACAATGTGTCTTCCGCTTCAGGAAATCTTGCGGACATCATCAAGGTCGTAGCTGCGGATAAGGGCATTCATTCCTTGGTTTTTCAATTCGACCAATTCAGGTATCTGCGGCGGGCTTTGGGCCAGCGGGTTGAAGCCCATATGAAGCTGCTGATCGACCTTATGCTGGAGGGATGTCAGCAGGCTCGAGATCGAGAGGGGAAACCGGTTATGGTTTGTGTTTCTCTTGACCCTTATTTAGAGGACGAGGAGGATCGCCATTATAACTTGATGATGAAAAGGGGTTTTATGGACAAGGGGTTCCCCGTATATTCAACGCTGGATGCGGCCATCAAAGCCCTGGCCAACTTGTGCAGGTTCAGGACAAGTCTTCCCGGCGAATGATTTAAAGTTAT
>CAZIDC010000716.1:0-1656 GCA_964537885.1 uncultured Syntrophaceae bacterium
GGATTTTGGGGGTTGTTCTTTTTATGAAGAAGATTTTTGGAAGACCTGATTCTTTAACCGACTTTCCCTACCCCTATTGCCCGGGGTGCGGCCACGGAATCGTGCAACGCCTGGTCGGCGAGGCCATGGATGACCTGGGCATTGTAGGCCGGGCCATTGGGGTCACTTCCGCAGGGTGCTCGGTAAGGAACTGGAAACAGTTCGCTTGCGATATGACCATGGGTCTGCACGGTCGTGGTCCGGCGGTAGCCACCGGCCTGAAGCGTACCGCGCCGGAAGCTATCATCTTCACCTACCAAGGCGATGGAGACCTCGCGGCCATCGGAACCGGGGAAATCGTCCATGCCGCAGCCCGATGCGAGCGAATAACGGTGATTTACGTAAACAATGCCGTCTTCGGTGCCACGGGCGGGCAGCAAGCCCCTACCACCCTTCTCGGCCAGAAGACAACCAGCTTTCCGGGAGGGCGCGACCCCCGGACCGGCGGCTACCCCCTGCGGATGGCTGAAATGCTGGCCGATGTTTCTCCGGAAGCCTATATCGTTCGCGTTTCCCTCCACGATGTAAAACATATCAACCGGGCGGCCAAAGCCATTCGCCGGGCTTTCGAAGTTCAGATAAAGGATCAAGGTTTTTCTTTGGTTGAATGTTTATCCATGTGCCCAACCCAATGGAAGGTCACGCCCCTGGAAGCGTTGAAGTGGATCCAAGAAAAAATGATTCCCTATTACCCGCTGGAGGAGTTTGCCATTCCTAAAGCAAAATAGTATTTTTCACCGCAGAGAACGCAGAGAGCGCTGAGAATTATATGGTAAAAAACAAGGAATAATGAATTCGGAACCAAAAGGGCAAATGATATTTTATATTTGTTGCTCTGCGTCCTCTGCGATCTCGGCGGTGAATGATTGGGAGTTTTTATGCATGAATCGGTTATTATGGCGGGATTCGGAGGACAGGGAATCCTGCTCATGGGTCAACTCCTTTGCTGGGCGGGGATGCAGGAAGGGCTGAGGGTCACCTGGATGCCCTCCTATGGACCGGAGATGCGCGGGGGAACGGCCAATTGTACGGTGATGCTCTCTTCCGAGCGGATCGGTTCACCGGTAACTCACCATCCGTCTTCTTTGGTGGCGATGAACAGGGCTTCCCTGGATAAATTCGAAGATGCCGTAAAACCCGGAGGTTTGCTGATTATCAATTCTTCCCTCGTAGAACGGGATTCACAGCGCAGCGATATTAAAGTTTTCAGGGTTCCGGCTAACAAGATTGCCGAGGAAACCGGCACACTCCAGGTAGCCAATATGGCCGCTCTGGGGGCTTATGTTGGAGCAAAAGGGATCGTTTCTTTAGAATCGGTCATGGCTGCCCTGCGGCGGATGATCCCGGAGCACCGGAAAGAATTGCTGGCGGTCAACGAAACGGCCTTGCGCCAAGGAGCCGGAGTGGCCGCCGAGAACTGACATTAACCACTGACACTGACACTGTTTTTAAAATGGGAAAGATCGTCATCGATAAAGAAAGATGTAAGGGGTGCCAGCTTTGCATGGATACCTGTCCCCAAAAAATGATCCGGATTGCCGAAGGATTCAACGAGAAAGGCTACCACTTTGTGGTTTTCGAGGATTCCGAAGAATGCACCGGCTGCACGATGTGCGG
>CAZIDC010000717.1:0-1649 GCA_964537885.1 uncultured Syntrophaceae bacterium
GGGATTGCGGACATCCTGGATATCCAGGGAGAAAATCCCTTCCGCATCCGATCGTATCGGAACGCGGCCCGGACGATTGCGGATATGAGTGAAAGGGTGCAGGCTTTAGTCAGCGCCGGGAAGAACCTGGAGGAGATTCCGGGAATAGGAAAGTCAATCCATGAAAAGATCGAAGAGATTCTCTCCACCGGGAAGTGCCAGTTGCTCGAGGAGCTGCGGAGCAAAATCCCCCCGGGTCTGACCGAGCTCTTAAAGCTGGAAGGGCTGGGGCCAAAAAAAGTCAAATTGCTTTACGACCAATTGCAGGTGGATTCAGTGGAACGGCTGGAAAAAGCGGCCCAGTCCGGAAGGCTGCGCAACGTAGCCGGGATGGGCGTGAAAACCGAAGAGAAGGTCCTGAAGTCCGTCGAGCAATACCGTGCGGGGATGGGCCGGTTTAAGCTTTCGGTCGGGTTTACTTACACCGAGGCCCTGAAAAAATACTTAGAGGGGGTGCCGGGCGTCAAGCGGCTGGACTCTGCCGGAAGTTTCCGCCGCCGGCAGGAGACAATCGGGGACTTGGACATTTTGGCTATCTGCAACAGAGGTTGCCGAATAATGGACCGTTTTGCCGAATACGATGACGTGGCCGAGGTAATCGCCAGGGGAGAAACCAAATCCAGCGTACGGTTAAAGGGCGGTTTGCAGGTTGATGTAAGGGTTCTTGGCGAAGAAAATTACGGAGCGGCGCTCCATTATTTTACGGGGTCGAAAGCCCATAACGTGGCCATCCGCGAGAAGGCCAAAGCTTTGGGACTGAAAATCAGTGAGTACGGCGTGTTCCGGGCCAAAGAGGAGAAACGGCTGAGCGGCGCCAAAGAAGAAGACGTCTTTCAAGCCGTGGGACTCCCTTTCATTCCCCCCGAACTGCGCGAAGACCGGGGAGAAATTCAGGCGGCAGAAAAAGGCCAGCTACCCCGTCTGATCGAACTGGCCGATATACGGGGCGATTTGCAGATGCATACCGTGGCCACGGATGGGAAAAACTCCATCCGGGATATGGCGGAAAAGGCCGGGGAGATGGGCTACTCCTACATCGCCATCACCGACCATTCCAAGGCTGTGCGCGTGGCCGGCGGTTTGGGTGAAAAAGAGCTGGCCAAACACTTGAAGGAAATTGAAAAAGTGAACAATCAGTTTCCGGACGTGCGCATCCTGAAAGGGGTGGAAGTGGACATCCTCCCGGACGGAAGCCTGGACTTGAAGGACGACATCCTTAAGGAATGCGAGGTCGTCCTTGCTGCGGTGCACTCGCGCTTTAACCTGGAAGAGGGCGAAATGACCCGCCGGATCATCCAAGCCCTGAAAAATCCGAGGGTAAATATCCTCGCGCATCCCACCGGGAGACTGATCTTAGAGCGGGAACCTTACCGGGTGAACCTGAAAGAAATCATCCGGGCAGCCATCGAAGAAGGCGTGGTGTTGGAGATCAATGCCTACCCGGACCGCCTGGACCTCCGGGATGTGGATGCCCGCATGGCCAAGGAGATGGGGGCCAAGCTGGCCATCTCCACGGATGCCCACAGCGTCCCGCAGATGGAGGTGATGAAATTTGGCGTCTTCACCGCCCGCCGCGGATGGGTGGAAGCCAAGGATGTGATCAACACCCT
>CAZIDC010000718.1:0-1642 GCA_964537885.1 uncultured Syntrophaceae bacterium
ACTTGATCTCTTCCAACACTTTATCCATTGCGGCCACAGGGTCCTTGGCCAATCGAACCGGGCGGCCGATCACTATATAATCCGCTCCGGCGGAGATAGCTTCTCCGGCTGTCATCACCCGCTTCTGGTCGTCGGTACCGGACTCGACAAAGGCCGGGCGAATTCCCGGGGTAACGATCAGAAATTTAGGTCCGCAGCGCTGGCGGATAGGAATGATTTCCCGCGGAGAAGCTACGACGCCGTCGATCCCCGCCTTTTGGGCCAGTTCGGCCAAGCTCACGACGCGTTCCTGCACCGGGCCGCCCAAGCCAACTTCTTTTAGATTTCTTTCGTCCAGGCTGGTGAGAACGGTAACGGCCAAGATGATCGGACAGGGACGGCTTAACTGATGGGCCAAGTTCTTGCACCGCTCAACGGTTTCATGCATCATCTGGGTTCCCCCGGTGGCATGAAGGTTGAACATGGCCACACCCAGCTTGACAGCCTCTTCCGCCGCCTGGGAGACCGTGTTGGGTATATCATGGAGTTTCAAGTCCAAAAAGACACGGCCACCTTCTTCCTGCACGGATTGCACGGCTTCTTTGCCGAAGGCCGTGAAAAGCTCCAGCCCCACCTTGAACAGCCCCACGCGATCTTGCAGCAGGCCTACCAAACGGCGGGCTTCCGGCAAGGTGGAGACGTCGAGGGCAAAGATTACTTTTTCGTGTACAGGAGACGGGCGGTGCGGTTTTTTACAAAAATCCGTCATTTGGCTTCCGCCGCAATTTCCCGGGCAGATTTTTTGAGGGGTCTGGCTGGGGTTACTTTAGCAGCGGCGATTTCCCTCAGAGCTAAGACGATTTCCTTATTATCCGCTTGAACGCGGGGCTTGGAACCTTTGAGCAATTGCTTGGTCCTGGCCGAAGCCAGATGAACCAGGGCAAACCGGTTGGGAACTTTTTTCAAGCAATCTTCCACAGTAATTCGAGCCATTCTTCTTCCTCCTTTTTTCAAACATTATAGTCTATCATATTAACCGCATTTTCCCATCATTCGTTTACTTGCCCTGGAGCATTTCTTCCAGGGCCTCGGCCATTCTTACCCGCCGGCAATGCTCGGATAAAATGATGGCTTGCAGCTGTTCTTCGGCTTTTTTGATTTCGTCGTTGATGATCACATAATCATACCATCGGGCCTCGGCCATTTCGACCTTGGCCATCCGCAGCCGTTCTTTTAGGGCTTTTGGCCCTTCGGTTTGGCGACGGGCCAGGCGTCGCTTAAGTTCGGCCCAGGAAGGGGGCAGAAGGAAAATGAAAATGCCCTGCAGATCTTTGTTGCGCATTTGCCGGGCCCCCTGGCCGTCAAGGTCGAGGATGACATCCCGCCCTTCCCGGCTGAATCTTTCCAGAAGGGATCTGGATGTTCCGTACCGGTAGCCGTAAATCTCCGCCCATTCCGCGAATTCGTCCCGGTCGATCATTTCCTGGAACCCTTCGGGAGAGACGAAGTGATAATCCCGGCCATCGGCATCTCCGGGCCGGGGCGGGCGAGTGGTGTAAGAAATAGAGTAATGGAGTTCGGGAAAAATGCGGACCATCGCCCGGCAAAGGGTTGTCTTCCCTGTCCCCGAGGGGGCGGAAACGACAAACAGCAGCCCTTTTTT
>CAZIDC010000719.1:0-1639 GCA_964537885.1 uncultured Syntrophaceae bacterium
GCGTATATCGGCGCAAATCTGCGTCCCCAATAAATTAAAGGAAGGTACAATCAATGAGAAGCAATGCGGAGATCGTTGTCGATGCGCTGGAGCGCGTTGGAACGCGTTATGTCTTCGGGTATCCGGGAGGGCAGAACGCCCGTTTTATTGAAGCCATGCATGGAAGCAAGGTAGAGTTTGTTCTTGTGACCCATGAGGCCTGCGCGGGTTTTATGGCCGATATCTATGGGCGGCTGACCGGCAAGCCTGGAGCCTGTCTTTCCACCCTGGGCCCGGGAGCTACGAACATGACCACCGGGGTCGGAAACGCCTTCCTGGACCGGGTTCCGCTTTTGGCCTTCACGGCCCGGATGGGGCGGTTCTGGAAAGGGCGCACCGTACAGATGCAGATCGACCATCAGAAACTCTATGGACCCATCACCAAATGGAGCGAGGAGCTTAAGACCGGCCAGGTATACCCCATAATGAAGAAAGCCGTAGAGGTGGCCCTTACGGAGCAGCCCGGCCCTGTCCATTTAGATTTTCCCGAAGACATGGCTGAAGGGGTGTCGGCGGAGAATGCCGGGGAATTTCTTCCTTCCCCCTCCGCTCTGGCGTCTTTCGATGAAAATTCTCTGAAAAAAGCGGAGGAGCTGATCCGCCAAGCGAAGTACCCCCTAATAGCCGTGGGCCTGACGATGAACCGGGCGGGAGCGACGAAGGAGCTTCGGGAGTTCGTCGATAAACATCGCCTGCCCGTTGTGACTACCTTGATGGCCAAGGGTCAGGTGGCCGAGGAAGGATCCCAGCTCGTGGGAGTGGTCGGCCGGGCGCGGAGGGACATCGTGGCCGAATACTATAAGCCTGCCGACTTAGTCATCGCCATCGGCTATGACCCGGTGGAATTCAATTACGAAGATTGGCTGCGCAAGGACCTGCCGCTCATCCACATCGATACGGTTCCCGCGGACATTGACCGGAGCTACCAAGTCCCCTGCCAGGTTATTGGGAATATCAGGGAAATCCTGAAGAGTCTTTTGAAGATGGATAAGTTGCCGCACCAGTGGGACCTGGAAGCGCTGAAAGCCCACCGCCAGAAGCTTTACCGCGCCCTGACTCCGGCCCAGGCCAATTTTTCGCCCCACCATGCTCTCCTGGCCATGCGGGAAATCATTCCCCCGGATGGTATCCTGGTCGCGGACGTTGGGGCTCACACCCATATCATCGGCCAGCTTTGGGATGCTCGCCGGCCGGGAAACTTTCTGGTTTCCAACGGCTGGTCTTCCATGGGCTTTGGAATCCCCGCGGCCATCGCCGCCAAACTGATTCAACCGGAGCGGCCGGTCGTCGCCTGCGTCGGCGATGGGGGCTTTCTGATGATGGTGGGGGAAATCAACACGGCCGTGCGCCTGCGGCTCCCTGTCGTTTTCGTGGTCTTCAGAGACCGCTACCTCAGCCTGATCAAAGTCAAACAAACCCGTAAAGAGTTTCATTCCTATGGGGTGGAGCTTTTCAGCGCGGGCTATTCATCGAGCGACAATTTTTTCGGGGCGAAAGTGATCGTTGCTGCGAAAGAGGAAGATTTTCGCGAAGCCTTGAAGGCCGGGCTTAAAGGAAACCAACCGCTGATCATCGAGGCCATAGTCGATCCCAAGGAGTA
>CAZIDC010000720.1:0-1639 GCA_964537885.1 uncultured Syntrophaceae bacterium
CGTCATGTTTAGAAGCTTTTCTACAAAACATAATTAGGTTTCGCAATTCAGATTGCATGATATGCGCCTGGCGAAGGGGAGGAAGTGGAACTTCGGAAAGGCAATTATTTTTTGTTTCTTTTCATGGCCCAACGAATCAAAGGATAGAGCAAAGACAAGAGGGCGGCGCTGAGGAAAATCGCGGACATCGGGTGGGAGAAGAAGGTGGCATAGGACCCGTTGGAAATAATCAGGGCCCGGCGGAAATGGGTTTCCAGGAGAGGTCCCAGGACAATCCCCATGATGACCGGCGCGGCGGGGAGATTCGCATGTTTCATAAAATAGCCGATGACCCCAAAGATCAGGGAAATATAAACTTCCGTCACATTATTGTTGGTGGCATAAGTCCCGGTGATCGCGATGACCAGGATGAACGGGAGAAGGAGATGAAAGGGAATTTTTAACATCCTCACCCAAATGCTGATTAAAGGAAGGTTGATCACCAGTAAAAGAAAGTTGCCGATATAAAGGCTGGCAATCAATCCCCAAACCAAATCCGGGTTTTTCTCGAAAAGAAGCGGGCCGGGGCGGAGGCCGTAAAGCATCAAGGCCCCTAAAAGGACGGCTGAAACTCCCGTGCTCGGAATCCCCAGGGTGAGCAGCGGAACCATGGCTCCCCCGCTGGCGGCATTGTTGGCCGTCTCCGGACCGGCCACCCCTTCGATCGCCCCCTTGCCAAATTGTTCAGGATGTTTCGAGAATTTTTTCTCCACTAAGTAGGATACTACCGAAGCCAGGGTGGCCCCTCCTCCAGGCAGACAGCCGATTAAAAATCCAATCACTGCGCCGCGGGCAATAGCGAACTTGCAGGCCATCCAGTCTTTGGCCGAGGGCAGCAGGCCCTTAATCTTTTCCACCACCGGCCTCATCAGTTCCATTTCGGCGGTAAGCAGTACTTCCGCAATGGCAAAGAGGCCGATGGCCACGGGAAGAAAGCCAATTCCATCCATGAGCTCGGCCTTCCCGAAGGTGAAACGATCCACCCCGCTTACCGGGTCAATGCCCATCGTCCCCAGGAAGATCCCAAAGGCGGCCATCAACAAACCTCTTAACACCGATTCGCCCATCAGACCGCCGAGGGTGCAGAGGGCCAAAATGAGCATGGAAAAGTACTCTGTGGGGCCGAAACTCAAGGCCACCTTTACTAAGGGTTTGGCCAGGAGCATGAGCATGATAGTGGCAAAAGTACCCGCGATAAAAGAACCGAAAGCGGCTATTCCCAAGGCTGGCCCCGCCCGCCCCTGAAGGGCCATCTGATAGCCGTCGAGCGTGGTCATGATCGCGGGTGCTTCCCCTGGGGTATTAATCAGGATGGCCGTGGTCGAGCCCCCATACATGGCGCCATAATAGATCCCGGCCAGCATGATCATGGCCGCGGTGGGGTTCATCCCGAAGGTCATGGGGATGAGAAGCGCAACGGCGTTCATGCACCCCAGACCCGGAAGAACCCCGACGATGGTCCCGACGAACACGCCGATCAAACAGTAGATAAAATTCCCGGGCGAGAGCGCGACGCTGAATCCGTATAAGAGGTTATGAAAGACCTCCAAGAAAATCCTCCCCTTAAAAGCCGAAGCACCCTTTGGGAAGAGGAACCTTA
>CAZIDC010000721.1:0-1636 GCA_964537885.1 uncultured Syntrophaceae bacterium
ATCTCCTTGCCGTGGAAAAACTTGGCCGTCTCCTCCAGCTCTTTCATGGTCTGAGGGACCTTTACATTGAGCTTCGTAAAGAGATCCTTGCGATAGGAGAGAAGTGACGTTTCGGCATTGATCACAATGCCGATCTGCTTCCCCTCAACGGATGAAGCCTTTATGAAGCTGGCGAAGAAATCCTTTATATCCCAGTTTGCCTCGGTCAGCTTGGGATCGGCGATGTACGCATCCATTGGCTGGAGCCATCCAGCTTTCCAGTAGTGGAGGTCGTCCTGACCCGGCATGATCATGTAACCGTCTATCTTTCCACCGGCGTTGAGCTCGATTGTCCGTTTGTGCCGGTATTGATCCTCCGGAAAAGCTTCGAGGATCACCTTGATGCCGGTCAACTTTTCAAACTCGGGCACCCTGGGTTCGATGAATGTCGTGAACGGGTGTTTGTTCATGAGAAAGCGGATCTCGGTACCCCGTAACTGCTTCCAGTCAACCGCGGCAAAAGCGGTTGTGGACACCATCCCTGCGCACAACAGGGCCACCAATACAACACAGACACTTCTTCTTTTCATATGATGCCTCCTTCCTTAATGGTTTTGGATAGTATCGTCAGACTCCTTGTTTACCAAACCGAATGATTTGATCATGCCTCTCCGATGAGATGCTTAAATAGAATAAGAAGAAAACCCTCCATCCACGGGCACCACCACGCCTGTCACGAAACTGGAAGAATCTGAAAGCAACCAGAGGAGGGTACCGATGAGGTCGTCCGGTTGGCCAAATCGGCACATGGGCGTGTGGGCGATCACCTTTTGGGCCCGGGGCGTCAGTTCGCCTGTTTTCTGATCGACAAGCAAAAACTTATTCTGCTCGGTCATAAAAAAACCCGGTGCCAGCGCATTTACGCGGACGCCGGTGTGCGAAAAATGGACTGCCAGCCATTGTGTGAAGTTACTCACCGCTGCCTTGGCTGCGGAATAGGCGGCTACTTTTGTGAGAGGTGTGAAGGCGCTCATCGAAGAGATGTTGACGATTGCCCCCTTCCCTTTCTCGACCATCCCTCTGGAAAAAACCTGTGTCACGAGAAAGGTGGACATGAAATTGAGGTCAAAGACCTGGCGGAACCCTGCTGGATCCAGATTAAAAAACGACTGGGTAGATGGCCCGGACGATTCAGCGGGGCCATGGAATTCTTCGGAAGTGCTGGCCCGGGGGTCGTTGCCGCCGGCGCCGTTGATCAGAAAATCGGGCGCACCCCATAAGCTGCATAACGCCTCGTAGCACTCCCGGACCTGGATCCTATCCAGCACGTTACACCGGAACGCTTTGGCGGTTCCTCCGGCCCGGATGACTGCCAGCGACCGGGCTTCGGCTTTCCCAAGATCGATATCTAACACGGCCACCTTTACGCCCATAGAACCCAGAGCTTCAGCCATGGCGCCGCACAACTCGCCCCCACCGCCTGTGATAGCGGCCACTTTCCCGGTTAGATCAAAGTGGTTCAAGATGTCGCTTTTCATACCACCCGCACCCCTTTAGTAAACCCCGTTAGAAATTCCAGTCCCGCTATAGCGGGACTCGAAACCGAGCAGGGTATTATACCCCGTCGGAATTGTACTAAAATGGAATTCCACCGCAG
>CAZIDC010000722.1:0-1635 GCA_964537885.1 uncultured Syntrophaceae bacterium
GAAAGCCTCGAAGATTCCGAAAACCTACCTTCCCCCGACCTAATCGCCGCCGAGATTGTAGAGAATTTGGAATCCGCCCTGGAACAATTCAGCGGGATAAATGAAAGCGTGGGGCGAAAGTAAATCCCATATATAAAATGTCTAAAAACATCAGAGAATATGTGATCGAGGATAAAATTACTTCATCAAATTGGAATTGCTAAGGGTTAAAATTAGGAGAACCGATCGGTAATCGGTAAGTGGTAAAACTGCTCCTGGCCCTGGCAATACCGGGCCGGGACGTGGCGGAAAGCGAAACAGAATCTTGCCATCTTTCCTATGATTTGGTATTTTTGAAAAGGCCCACCATTTCCATCCATCATAATGAGCGGTCAGCAATCAGCTAAAAGCTGATAGCTGACCGCTTTTTAAGGGAAGGGTTTGTTTCATTGAAAATACTGGCCAAGCCGGATTTAATTCTCCTCCATGCTCCTTCGGTGTATGACTTTCGCAAGCTGCCCATCCTCTTCGGGCCGATCAGCGACCTCGTTCCTTCCACGCCCATTTTCGAGATGTACCCGATCGGTTTTTCCTCCATCGCCGAGCACTTAGAGAGGAACGAAATCCAGGTGCGCATCATTAATCTGGCTTTGCGGATGCTCAAGGATAAAAATTTTGAGGTGGAGAAACTCATCGCTAAGCTCCATCCCCGAGCCTTCGGTATAGACCTCCACTGGCTGCCCCATGCCCACGGTTCCTTGGAAGTTGCCGCCCTCTGCAAAAAACACCATCCGCATACCCCCGTCATTTTCGGCGGGTATTCGGCCACCTACTTCCATGAAGAATTGATCCAATACCCTCAGGTGGATTTCGTGGTCCGCGGGGATTCCGGGGAAGAGCCGCTCCGGCAACTTTTTCACACCCTGAAGAAGGGAACTTCTCCGGAAGCGGTCCCCAATTTGACTTGGAAAGACGCCCAGGGCCAAGTCCGGGTCAACGCCCTCGCTCATGTCGTAGACACTCTGGACGAGTACTCCAACAACTATCCCAATCTCTTCCGTTCGGCGATGAAATACCTCGACCTGAAATCTCTGATCCCGATCCATGACTGGTGGGAATACCCCATCACCGCGGTGATGACCTGCCGGGGCTGCACCCACAACTGCGTCATCTGCGGGGGTTCCCGTTATGCCCTAAGCGGATTCTGTTCCCGAGAATCCTGCGCCTACCGCCGCCCGGAGAAGGTCGGGCAGGATATCCTTTCCCTCGCGAGCTACACCAACGCGCCCATTTTCGTCGTCGGCGATTTGCGGCAGGCCGGGGAGGCCTACGCCCACGAGGTTTTATCCCGGGTTCGCCCCGCCCGGCCGAAGAACCAGATTGTCCTGGAACTTTTTACCCCGGCGCCGGAATCCTATTTCCGGGAGGTGGCCGAGGCTCTTCCCCACTTCAATTTTGAAATCTCGCCGGAATCCCACGATGAGAAGGTCCGCCGGGCTGCGGGAAAATTTTACACCAACGAAGCAATGGAGGAATCGATCCGCTTCGCCCTGGATCATGGTTGTTCCAAGTTGGACGTCTTTTTCATGATCGGCCTGCCGCAGCAGACGCCGGATTCGGTAATGAAGACGATCGATTACTGCGAACACCTGATGA
>CAZIDC010000723.1:0-1630 GCA_964537885.1 uncultured Syntrophaceae bacterium
TTATTCCGACCTGAAATTCTACAACATTCGGGCGGTCGTCCTGGACAAATGAAGAGGTCAGCCGGCAGATGGCAAAAAAATTCGCAGCCATTGAAAAACTTAAAGGCGTTCCCTCATCATAAAGCGATATTTGTGGTTTATTATAGTCTGCCGGGTGTGATAGGATAACACCAAATCCCAGGGAAGGAGGATAAAGAATCATGGTCGGAATTGCATCCTATGGGGCTTATATTCCCTACTACCGATTAAGCCGGGCGGAGATTGCCAAGGCTTGGGGTGGGGCCCCCCAGCCGGGAGAGAAAGCCGTAGCCAACTGCGATGAAGACAGCATTACCCTGGCAGTAGCCGCGGCGATGGATTGCACCACGCGGATAGATCCGAAGTCCATCAGTAGTTTATATTTTGCGTCCACCACCTCCCCTTACAAGGAAAAGCAGGCTGCGGCTACCATCGCCACTGCCGTCGATCTCGGCCGCGAGGCTTTTACCGTTGATTTCGCCAACTCCCTCAGGAGCGGCACGAACGCCATGAGGGCAGCCATGGATGCGGTGATCGCCGGCTCATCCAGAAATGTCTTGGTATGTGCGGCAGATACCCGTCTGGGATATCCCACCGGGGAAAATGAGATGTCCTTCGGGGATGGAGCGGCTGCTTTTCTGATCGGGGATACGAAGGTGGCGGCGGCCATCGAAGGCAGCTACACCCTTGCCAACGAGATGATTGATGTGTGGCGGCTGGATAAGGAAATCTTTGTAAATACATGGGAAGAGCGCTTTGTCCGGGAGAAAGGGTATGAGAAAGTAATTCCGGAAGCGGTTTCCGCGGCCCTGAAAAAGTTTAACTTGACGCCAAAGGACTTTGCCAAGTTTGTCTGCTATGCTCCCAACTCTAAGCAGCTGGCCTCGATCGCCAGGAACCTGGGCTTCAACCTGAAGACTCAAGTGCAAGACATCCTTTATGATGCGCTGGGGAATACGGGCACGGCTTCGGCGATGATGTCTCTGGTAGCCGCCCTGGAGGAAGCGAAAGCAGGGGACCGGATTCTTTTAGCCAGCTACGGCAACGGGTGTGATGTGTTGATCTTGAAGGCCACCGAGGAGATCGAAAACATCCGCAACCGTCGGGGGGTGAAAGGGCATCTGGGCCGCAAGAGGATGGTGGGGAATTATGAGAAGTATGCCCGCTGGCGCAGGTTGATTGCGGTGCAGCCGCCGGCCCGGCCGGAGCCGATTGCGCCCTCGGCCGTAGCCCTGTGGCGCGATAATCAAGGAGGACTGGGCCTCTACGGGGTAAAGTGCAAGAATTGCGGGTTTATTCAGTACCCGGCCCAGCGGGTGTGCATTCACTGTAAGACCAAGGATAATTTTGAACCCTATCGCTTTGCCCGGGAGGTGGGCAAGGTTTTCACCTTCAGCCATGACAACCTGGCCGCGAGTATTGACCCGCCCACGACGATTTGCGCGGTCGATTTTCCCCAGGGGGGGCGTATTATGTGCGATATGACCGATCGGGCCGTCGAAGAGGTCAAGGTGGGGATGCCGGTGGAGATGACTTTCCGCAAGATCGGGGAGCAGGGCGGAATTCACAATTACTGGTGGAAATGCCGCCCGGTGGCGTAACCATCCAAGCC
>CAZIDC010000724.1:0-1629 GCA_964537885.1 uncultured Syntrophaceae bacterium
GGAGCCGGGCCGACGCTGGCCTGGGGGATCATATTGCCCAAGATCGGCTTTTGGTATTTTTTCGGAAGCGCGCAGATGATTTCGGTGGCGTCCATCAGTTCACGGATAGAAGCCGGAGAACGCAACTGGAGGGGAAACATGAAGGGGATCATCATGAGGATGCCGTCGATGTAATCCAGGCCCATCAGAATTTCGAGAACCCGCGCATAGGTCATGGGACGCACATCGGAAGCTGTGTCCACGGGATTCCAGGGCCGGGGGGCGAAGGGATGCAAGATCTGGGCGATCCTGGCGGAAGTCGAGGGATCCATCTGGGGGACCTCCAAGCCCCAGGCGGCGGAGGCTTCCGCCATGGTCACGCAGTAGCCGCCCCCGCCGGAAAGAATGGCTACCCGGTTGCTTTTCGGCAGCGGCTGGCTGGCCAACGCCATGGCCATGTCGAAGGTTTGCAGCGGGTCGTAACAGCGAATGAGGCCCGTCTGTTTGCAGAGGGCTTCGAAAATCTGGTCGTTTCCCGCCAGCGAGGCAGTATGGGAAAGGGCCGCGCGCACGCCAATCGCGAAGCGGCCAGCCTTGTAAACCATAACAGGTTTTTTCCGGACGACTTCTCCGGCGACGCGGGCGAACCGGCTGGCATCCTGGAGTCCCTCAATGTAAAGAATGATAGAGTTGGTTTCTTCATCACGACCGAAGTACTCCAGATAATCCGTCACGTCCAGCATGGCCTGGTTGCCGCTGCTGATAAAATAGCTGAAACCATATCCCTTGGCCCTGGCCAGAAGCATCAGGTAGTTACCCAGGGTTCCGCTCTGGGAAACAAAAGCGATAGAACCCCGGAGGGGAGCTTCTTCGAAAGCCAGGTTCAAACTGACCGGAGAACTCCAAAGCCCCATGCAATTCGGACCTACGAAGGGAATCTTGGCCTGAGCGGCAATCCGGACAACTTCTTCCTGAAGCCGCACTCCTTCTTCACCCGCTTCGGCAAAACCGGCGGAGATGATGACCGCCGCCCGGATGCCGTGCCGGATGCATTCCGTTAGAGACCCGGGAACCATCCCCGCGGGCAGCGTAATAATTGCCAGGTCAACATCCTGCGGAAGGTCGGCAACCGAGGCCCAGGATTTCAGGCCGGCTACTTTGAGGGTGTTGGGGTTGACGGGGTAAATCGATCCGCGGTAGCCGGTATTCAGCGGGCGGACAACCATGCGATGGCCCCATTTTTCCACCTGCGTGGATGCCCCGATGATGGCAATGGACCGGGGCTTGAAGATGGGATCGAGAAAATTCACCTCTTCCATGTAAATCCTTCCCTTTCTCCATTAGCAAGAGTTTTATAAAACAATTTATCATTTTTCCTTATTCCCTACAAGCTCGTTACCGGCCCACCCTGTCCTTTTATTTTAGCCGGGGTGGAGGGAAGGATGAATTCACGAATAAAAATGAAGGGGACAAACTCATTTATTTATTGCTCTTGAACCCAAAAGCAGGTATATAAATAATAAGTTGGCCCTGAAATTTTAGGAGGGATTTATGGTTAACGGGTTGAATTTCCGGAAGGATTGTATAGAATGCGGGCATACCTTCCTCACCCCGGATCGTCAAAGGAAATTTTGTCCGAAATGTCTCGAA
>CAZIDC010000725.1:0-1623 GCA_964537885.1 uncultured Syntrophaceae bacterium
CCGGCCCGAACATGGCCGGGAAATCTACGATCATGAGACAGGCCGCCTTAATCGTAATCATGGCCCAGATAGGAAGCTTTGTTCCCGCCAAGGAGGCTCATGTCGGCCTGGTGGACAGGGTTTTCACGAGGGTGGGGGCTTCGGATGACCTGGCCCGGGGACGAAGCACCTTCATGGTCGAGATGGAAGAGATGGCCCATATTTTAAGAAACGTCGGACCGCACAACCTGATCCTTCTCGACGAAATCGGCCGGGGGACCAGCACGTTTGATGGACTTTCGATTGCCTGGGCGGTGACCGAGTATCTTCATGACAGCAGCCCGTGGCGGGCCAAGACGCTGTTCGCCACCCATTACCATGAACTGACGGAACTGGCCCTGACCAAGCCGCGGGTAAAGAATTTTCATGTGGCGGTGAAAGAGTGGAATGACCGGGTGATCTTTCTCAGGAAGTTGGTGGAAGGGGCCACGAGCCGAAGCTACGGAATCCAGGTGGCCCGCCTGGCTGGACTTCCGGAAGGGGTCGTCGACCGGGCCAAAGAAGTCCTTCACAACCTGGAACAGGGGGAATTCACCGAAGGGGGAGTTCCCAAGCTGGCCGTATCCCGTAAGAAAAAGGCCTCGTGGGATTCCAGCCAGATGAGCCTTTTTCAGAAACCTTTAGACCCGCTGCGGGAAGACCTGAGAAAGCTCGACCCCGACCGCCTCACGCCGCTTCAGGCCCTGACTTTTTTAAACGAGCTGAAAGCCCGTCTGGATTCGGAAGACGGATAAGAGGCGGTCGAGTCCGACTTCTCGGCGGTCTCTGCGGGAAAGAATTTTGGCCATAAGGAGGAAACTGTGGGAAAAGTTATCATTAGCGCCGCCCTGGCCGGGGCGGCTACGAGGAAGGAGCAAAATCCATCCGTTCCCTATACAGCGCAGGAGTTTGCCGAGGAATCCTATAAATGCTGGAAGGCCGGGGCTTCCATTGTCCACATTCATGCCCGGGATCCGCAAACCGGCAACCCCACGGCAGAAATTCCCAAGGTCAGGGAAACGATCAACGCGATTCGCAACAAATGCCCCGAGTTGATCATCAATATGAGCTCGGCCATCGGACCCGGGGTCACGGCCGAACAAAGGATTGCCCCCATCGTCGAGATGAAACCCGATCTTGCTTCCCTGAACACCAATTCGATGAACTTTGCCCTTGTGGACCATAAGAGCGGAAAGGTTTTCGGCGAGCTTATCTTTCAAAATACTTTCAAGATGCTCGTAGATTTTGCCAAGGCCATGCGTGAGAATGGGGTCAAGCCGGAATGCGAGGTCTATGACTTCGGTGGGATTTACAATGTCCTCTTAGTGCGCAAACAGGAGATCTTCGAAGAACCCATGCACTTTCAACTTGTCTTCGGAGTAGCCGGGGGAGTTCCTTTCACTCCGATGAATATGGTCCATATGCAAAGCCTTCTTCCACCGGATGCCACCTGGTCGGTATGCGGCGTCGGCCCGAATCAATTTCCGGCCGGGATCATGGCCTCGATCATGGGAGGCCACATCCGCGTCGGCCTGGAAGATAACATCCGAGTCCTGAAGGGGAAGATGGCCGAGGGAAGCTGGGAGCAGGTCGAGGTCGCCAAGC
>CAZIDC010000726.1:0-1622 GCA_964537885.1 uncultured Syntrophaceae bacterium
ATAGGCAATAGCCCATTGCCCATTGCCTGTAGCCCTTATCTTTCAATTCCGATCCTGCTTTCAATCCCCTTTTTATAGTAGTGTTTCCTCTCCTTCATTTCTGTGACTAAGTCCGCACACCGGAGAACCTCTAACTTGGCCCATCTTCCGGTAAGGATCAGCTCGACATTCTCAGGCTTGTTTTTGATCAAAGTCAGAAGTTCCGGCAGGGGAACCAGGCCGTAATCCACGGCTACATTCACTTCGTCGAGAATGACGATCTGGTATTTCCCGCTAACCACGGAGCGCTTGGCTAAGTCCCACCCTTTCTTGGCCCAGCGGACATCCTCCGGGTGGGGATTTTTCTTGTTGACGAAGTTTTCCCGGCCCATGGGAACAATGCTCAAATAGGGAGAAAGCTTTTTCGCCGATTGCAGCTCGCCGTAGGCAATTCCTCCTTTGAGAAATTGAATGACCAGGACTTTGAACCGGTGCCCGGCCGCTCGCAGAGCCAGCCCTAAGGCTGCGGTGGTCTTTCCTTTGCCATTTCCCGTGTAAACCTGGACCAGACCCTTCGGGAATCTCATTTTCTTCATCGGAAAATCCTTTGGGGACACAGATGAACGCAGATTATCAGGATTTGGAAATTAAGAAATCAGTAACACTAAATCCCCCTCAATCCCCCTTTTTCAAAGGGGGAAGTATTTCTCCTCCCTTTGGCAAAGGGAGGCGGGGAGGGATTTTATGTCCGCGGATCAAAGAGCTAAAGTGTTACATTTCTCCTAAATTCAGGCTTTGCGGTCATAAATTCTATCATTTTCTGCGTTCATCTGCGAAAATCTGCGTCCCAATTAACTGATTTTCATTTCCAATATCACAAACCCCACGACTGCTGCCAGTGCAAAATAATCCCGGGCCTTCATTCTTAATTCATACAAGTGGGTGCGCTTGGCCCCGCTGACATAACCCCGGGCCAGCATGGCTACGGCCAGGTCGTCCGCTCTTTGAAAGACGCTGTGAAAGAGAGGGGTCAAAATCGGGATCATATTCTTGGCGCGGCGGAAGAAGTTTCCGGATTCAAAATCAACTCCCCGGGCGCTTTGCGCTTTGATGATCCGGTTGGTTTCCCCGAGGAGGATGGGGATGAACTTGATGGCCAGCATGGTCATCATGGAAAAATCCTCCACGGGCAGGTGGAACCGTTTCAGGGGGGCGATGAGTTTTTCCAGCCCATGAGCCAGTTGCAACGGAGAGGTGGTTAAAGTCGTCAGGGAGGAGATGGACAGGGCTAAAAAAAGCTGGGCAGCCACTAAGGTTCCTTTTTCCATCCCCGTCCACGTGACATTGATGAAACCCAAGGGGAAGAAGGGAAGGGAAGGACCGGGGGTAAAAAAAAGATGAATGGCAGCGGTGAAGAGGAAGAGCCAGAGAAAAGATCGCAGCCCGCGGAGAACATAGGTCCAGGGAAGGCGGGATAAGATCAGGGCCAGTAAGAAAAATCCCAGAAGCAACCCCAGGGCCGTGAAATTCTTGATCAGGAAAGTAACAACCATCAGAAGGAGCAGGGAAATAAACTTGGTTCGCGGGTCCAGCCGGTGGAGAAAAGAATCCCCGGGCAGGTACTGCCCGAGGGTAATGTCCTG
>CAZIDC010000727.1:0-1620 GCA_964537885.1 uncultured Syntrophaceae bacterium
AAAATGTCGCCCCGCACGCGGGCATGCGCCATAGGGGCCGGAATTCTGGGGGCGGGGCTTCTTTGCGGAGAGGGTGTTATCACGCCGGCAATCTCGGTCCTTTCGGCCGTTGAGGGTCTTGAAGTAGCCACCCGCGCGGCGACTCCGGTCGTTTTGCCCCTGACGTGCACAATTCTTTTCTTACTCTTTTTCGCACAACACCGTGGAACAGCATACATCGGGAAAGTGTTTGGTCCGGTTATGGCGATTTGGTTCGGAGTTATTGCCACCTTCGGGATTGCGGAAATATTTCAGCATCCCCAAGTCTTGCGCTCCCTTCACCCTATTTATGCTTACGAATTCTTTGCCGTCAACAAGCTTCATTCCATCGTCGTGTTCGGATCGGTAGTGCTCTGTTTAACGGGCTGCGAAGCGCTTTATGCCGATCTGGGACACTTTGGGATAAAGGCTATCCGCCTATCTTGGACTTGTCTCGTTTTTCCCGCACTTCTCTGCAATTATTTTGGCCAGGGAGCCCTTCTTTTGGGCCATCCGGAAATGGCTTTTAACCCCTTTTACGGGTTGGTTCCCAAGCCTCTCCTCTATCCCATGGTGGCCCTGGCTACAGCTGCTACCGTGATTGCTTCTCAGGCTTTGATTTCCGGTGTTTTTTCCCTTGCCCAGCAGGCCATTGATCTTGGGTTTTGCCCGCGCCTTCGAATTGTGCATACCTCTTACGAAATCAAAGGGCAAATCTATGTCCCGGCCGTAAATTATTCCTTGATGATTGCCTGTTTGGGAGTTGTGATAGGGTTCGGAGAATCCAGCCGCTTGGCCGGGGCCTACGGAATTGCCGTTACAGGAACTATGAATATAACGTCCACCTTATTTTTTATCTTGATTACCCGAAGGTGGGGGTGGTCGCTCTGGAAAGCAGTCCCTCTGGTTGCCCTTTTCCTTATTTTTGATATGTCCTACTTTTTGGCCAATCTTCTCAAGATCGGGGACGGAGGCTGGTTCACCCTTCTTACGGCCATTTTGCTCACGGTCTTCATGACCACCTGGAGAAAAGGACGTGCCGAGGTCATCCAGAGGGTTGGCACCCGGCTGCCTCTGAAGCTCTTCCTTGAGGATGTGGCCAGGCATAATATCCCCCGGGTACAGGGTACTGCGGTTTTTATGTCGATTCACCCGGAAGGTACATCCCCCGTCCTTCTACATCATCTTAAACATACAAAAATTTTATATGAAAGGGTCGTGATCCTTTCGATCCTCTCCAGGAATATTCCGATCGTGTCGGCGAAGGAAAGAGTTGGGATTGATGATCTGGGCGAAGGATTTTATCAAATTGTGGCTTACAATGGGTATATGCAAAGACCTAACGTCCCGGAGATCCTTAAACTGGCCGAAAAACTTGGTCTCCATATCAATCCCGCAGAAACTACCTTCTACCTGGGGAGAGTAACGCTTTTGACCACAGGCGAATCGAAGATGATGCGTTGGCGTAAGGGCCTTTTTGCCGTGATGTCGAGAATTGCCGGTAGTCCTACAGTTTATTTCGGCTTACCCGCAAACCGCGTGGTGGAACTCGGCGCTCAAGTTCAGCTTTAAATTTATGCCTGAGGCCGTATCTGAAAGGCG
>CAZIDC010000728.1:0-1620 GCA_964537885.1 uncultured Syntrophaceae bacterium
AGGCGAATGCTTTTTTGCCCGGGCAGGGAACTACTTGGCCATACGGAAAGTCTTCTATCCATAGAACCGATAAATTGGAGATGATCCAAAAAGGTTTTAGCTTCGAATTTCGTGTTACGGGTTAAAATTTTGGGGTTCATATCTAACGCAAATTTTCGCCGCGTAACCCGCAACATCTTTTTTCAGTTTTCTTTCAGGTGAATCCGGGCGTCCGCAGGCATTCCGGGCTTTAATTCGTTTTGCGGGTTAGCCAATCCCACTTTTATGCGGTAAACGAGCTTCACTCTTTCCTTGGCGGTCTGGACATTTTTAGGGGTAAACTCGGCTGCGGACGAGATAAAGGTGATTTTCCCCGGGTAAACCTTCCCCGGATAGCTGTCCGTGGTTACGGAAACCTTCTGCCCGAGTTTAACTCTTCCCAGGTCGCTTTCATCAATGAAGGCTTTCAGCCAGGGCTTGGCTACGTCGCCGAGGGTGATCACGGATCCTCCTGGGACGACGAACTCCCCCGCTTCGGCATTTTTCACGAGCACAAGGCCCGAGGTAGGAGCAAACAGGTTGCTGTACTCAATCTGCGTATTGATGACTTCTATTGTCGAGGCTGACTCTTTGACCTGGGCCCGGGCCGTAACCATCTCCTGCCGCAAAATGTCAACCTGCATCCGGCGGGTCCGGGCCAGGCGGAGGGCGGCCCGGGATTGCTCCAACTGGGCGCGGGCCTGATCGATTTCTTCCTTGCGGGGTCCCTCAATAACCAGCGCATAATTTTGCTTTACCCTTTGATAGTGGGCTAAGGCGATCTCATACGCCGCCCGGGCCGCATCCCATTCCTGGGCGGAGATGTATTGATCCTGATAAAGCTTTTTCCCCCGTTCCCAATCGGCTTGGCGCTTTTCCATCTCCGCGAGGGCCTGGTCGACCTCGGCTTTGGCAGCCTGGATTTCCTGGGGGCGGGCGCCGGTCTGCAGTTGCTGCAGCCTTGATTGGACGACTGCGGTGGCGGCCTCGGCCTGGGAGATTTCCTGGAGAGTGGCCTGGTCTTGAAATTCAATATTCTTCTGAAGTCCAGGGATTCGGGACCTAAAGGCTTCCAGGGTGGCCTGGGCCTTAGCTTTCTGGGCAAGAAGGTCTCGATGTTCAAGGGAGGCGATGGGCTGCCCTTCTTTGACGGAGTCACCTTCATCGACCCAAAGCTTATCGATCTTTCCTGAAATCTTGAAAGCCGCGTCCACCGTAGTTGCTTCCACGTTTCCCGAGACGAAAATATCCGTTCCTTGGTTCCCCTTTTTAGGAAAGACCTGGTAGTAAAAAATAAGGCCACCGGTTAGGGCGACGACGGCCAGGATCATCAACCGCCTTCCCTTTTTCATTTTCCCTCCTCCTCGCCATCCTGTTAAAGAGAGGCTGCCCAACCATCTAATGAATTTCCTATACAATTAAATTAAAGCCTTACGCTGTCAAGCTTTTTTTGTAACCTTTCAGTCACGGATGGGTGGCCAAGGTCGGAGGACGAAAGGTTCGGCGTAAAGGCCAAGGGATCCCATGGCCGGGAGGCCAGGCCAGTACGCTTGGAACCATGAGGCGCTGATTTCTCCGTGGATGGGGCGGGGCTGACGCCTT
>CAZIDC010000729.1:0-1618 GCA_964537885.1 uncultured Syntrophaceae bacterium
TCCTCAAGTATTCTTTTACTTCTTTTATCGTGTGTTGCCGGTAATGAAAAATTGAGGCCGCCAGAACTGCATCCGCCCGTCCCTGAATCAGGGCTTCTTTTAAATGTTCGAGCGTTCCAGCCCCTCCGGAAGCAATCATCGGGACCTGTAAAGCGTCGGAAATTACCCGGTTTAAGGGGATATCGTATCCTTCTTTCGTTCCATCCCGGTCCATGGACGTCAAGAGAATTTCCCCGGCCCCGTTCCTCTCCATTTTCCTCGCCCAATCTGCGGCGTCCAGACCCGTAGGGGTTCGCCCACCGTGAATGTAAACTTCCCAGGAAAGTTTTCCGCTGAAAGCAAGCCATTCTTGACTATTCCCTTTTCTTACAAGGCCATCGGCCAGTTTCCACACCCCGTCTTCCTTAAATCTTCTTTTGGCGTCGATGGCCACAACGATGCACTGGCTTCCAAACTTCTCAGAAGCTTCCCGCACTAAGTCCGGGTTTTGGACGGCGGCCGTGTTGATGGAAACCTTATCCGCACCGGCTCGCAGGAGCTCCCGGATATCTTCCTGGCCCCGGATGCCTCCGCCAACGGTAAGGGGCATGAAGACCTCTTCGGCCGTCCTGCGGACTACTTCCAGAATAATCTTCCGCCTTTCTGAGGAGGCGGTGATGTCCAGGAAAGTCAACTCATCCGCCCCTTGTTCATCGTAAACCCGGGCATTCTCGACCGGGTCGCCAGCATCCCGCAAGTGGATGAAATTGGTACCTTTGACTACGCGGCCGTCCTTCACATCCAAACAGGGGATAATTCGTTTGGCCAGCACTTCAAACCCTCTTTCCTTCCGCCCGGGCGATGGCCTCGGGGAGTCTCAGGGTGCCCGCGTAAAGCGCCCTGCCGACGATCACGGCGCTCACTCCGTCGCTTTCCAGGGGAAGCAAGGTTTCGATATCCTCGATCGTTGAGATTCCCCCGGAAGCGATGGTGGGGATTTTCAAGGCCCGGGCGATCTCCCGGGTTGCTTGCAGGTTCACGCCTTTTTGGGCCCCATCTCGGGAAATGTCCGTGTAGATAATGGCGGATGCTCCCGCGTTCTCACACTCCTTGGCTAAGTCAATGGCCATAACATCAGTGACTTTGATCCAGCCGGATATCGCCGCCTTGCCCTCTTTGGCAGCAATGTCCACGGCCACGCGACCGGGCCATCGGGTACAGGCTTCATTGAGAAAATTAGGGTTGGCCAAGACCGCTGTCCCCAGGATGATCCGGCGAATTCCTCCGGAGAGGTAATCCTCAGCCGTGGCCAAATCCCGGATTCCCCCTCCCACCTGCACCGGAACCCGAGACTTTTTTGCTATCGCCTGGATCGTTCCCTTATTGCGGGGTATTCCGTCGCGGGCTCCATCCAGGTCAACGAGGTGGAGAAACCTTGCTCCCTCCGCAACCCAGCGTTCCGCCATGGCCACCGGATCTTCTCCATACACGGTTTCCTTCCCGTAATCTCCCTGGAAGAGGCGCACGCATCGCCCCCCGCGAATATCGATGGCCGGGATGATCAACATAAAACAAGTGCCTAAAGTTTAATAGGACGCAGATTTACGCAGAAAAAGCGGATAAAGAACTCCATTATTTG
>CAZIDC010000730.1:0-1614 GCA_964537885.1 uncultured Syntrophaceae bacterium
TTTCCGCACCTTGGTCAAAGAAAACGAGGATCTGAGTGATCGGGTTCCAGTTCTCATAGGGCATCATCGTCTCGAAAATGGGGTCGTGGTTATCCTCGTTGCCGCTGATGATCCACATGTCGAATCCGGTCTCGCGCATCATGCTGGGGAGGAGCACATCGAGCCGCTTCTGGGTGATCTGGAAGGTGAGCGTCGCCCGATCCCGGATGCTGAGGACGGAGGGAACATCACCGGCTAATAGGGATGCGCTTGCGTGGGGGAGCGCCCATAAAAATGCCACCCCTGCCAACAATACTAATCCTCTTTTGTACATTGCCAACCTCCTTTAGTCCCAATCGGGGGGACGTTCCCCAAGGTACCACCCTTGGGCGGGGACTCTCGATTCCCCTGAATTATCTCCAGATCGGCGGAGAAAGGCAACCGCCGAAGCGACTACGATTGCAGAACAATTTTGGCGATGGGGAGGGTCCTGTCGTGGCTTATCTCCGGACCGTACCAACCTCCCCTTCCATTACTACAGGACTGAATGGAATTGGGAATGTTTCCAATCGCGCCATCCAGGAATCAAATTAATGAAGTCTCGGCTTCCAGCTTGCGGATTAGGGCTGGAGGAGTATAAAGTTAAAGAATGCGAAAGAAGGCAAAAATGATCATCACAATCATCCTGGTTTTCTTTATAGTTCTTATATCTATTGCGGCCCTTAGCTACCTCAACTTCAACGGCCGGATAAACCGGGAAATCTCGGGGCTTCTCTCCGGGGCAAAATCCGAGCCGGGAATCGTCGTCACCGAGGAGATGCTCGGGAATCTGCCGCCGCCGGTGCAAAGGTATATGACCTTTTCAGGAGTCCTCGGGAAAGCGATTCCGCACACGGTGCGTCTGAAACAGGTCGGCAGGATCAGGCAGGATGCGAAGTCAGCCTGGATGAAGCTCGAAGCCGTGGAGTATTATTCAACCACTCCGCCCGGGTTTATCTGGAAGGTGTACATGCCGAACAGGAGAATCCCGATAACCCTGGGCAGGGATGCCTATTTGGCTGGCCAAGGCAGTATGCTCATCAAGATGCTCTCGCTCTTTTCCATGGTCAACGCCGCGGGCAGCGAAGTCGACCAGGGGGCGATGATGCGGTATCTCAACGAAATGGCCTGGTTTCCGGCCGCGTTTCTCGGAGAGAACATCAGCTGGAAGGCCATCGATGACGGCTCCGCTGAAGTCACTCTGACCGACAGAGGGAAAAGCGTGTCGGCCATCATGCATTTTGACCCGGAGGGAAAACCGCTCAACTTCGTGGCCAAGCGATACCGGATGGTCGGCAAAGGATACGATCTCGAAACCTGGTCCACGCCGTTTACCGGTTATGGTGAGTTCGAGGGATTGAAGCTGCCGGTCCGGGGACAGGGAGTCTGGAACCTGAAAGAGGGTGACCTGGTGTACGTGGGGCTGGAGGTCACTGAGCTGGACTACGATTAGGGGGGACGTTCCCCTCGGAGCCACCCTGCTCCGCCAAAAGGGTGGTACCTTGGGGAACGTCCCCTATCTCTGTTCGAGGCGTTTTTTTGCGTCGGCCAGTTCCGGGTGCGTCGGGTCGGCGTTCTTCCAGTATTCAAGGAATT
>CAZIDC010000731.1:0-1611 GCA_964537885.1 uncultured Syntrophaceae bacterium
TGACCCCGGAAAGAGAAGTGTAGGTCGAGGCGCCGGTAAAATTCATGGCTAAGTAGGCCGTAAGTGCCGGGACCAGGAATACCCAGGCCAGTCTTTCCAGACGGCCGGATAAGACCGCACCGGCATCGCTATAAAAAGTAAGGAGGCCGAGTATCCCCAAAAGTCCCAGGAAAAGCCCCTTCAGGGCAAATGCCCTTCCCGGCAGGAAAGGCAGAAAGAGGGGGGCTAAAACTGCGCCGATTACTAAGGCGCCGAGAAGCGCCACCACGGCGAAGAGGCCGTGGTTAAAAACATTGACCCAGTAGCCTTCCGGACCACCGAACCCACCCAGAAAGAAAAAGACCGGGAGAATGAAGATCATCACTTTCAAGGCCGCCACCAGTTCGATTGGAATTAACGCGGCTCTTTCCCGGAGGTTAAAGGTTTTTCGCCGCATCTCCGGTGTGGCCTTGAGCCCGGCATCGAGGAAGGCCGGTAAATCCTTAGCCCGGATCGGCCCGTAGATTACCTTGAAGCCGGAGAGCTTCTTCACCAGGTGGGCGGCAACGCCTGGCGCACCCAGTTGGGGCAAAATCATCTCCCGGTGCTCCACAACCCGTTCTAAACCGCTGGTCTGAACCCGCCTAACCAGCTCTGCTGATCCGAAGGTCCCTTTCCCCGCAGCACACCAGACATTGATCCCTTTGGTGTCCAAGACCATAATCCAGGCGTTACGGCCGGGGAGGGCCTCCCGTAAACGATCAAAGCTCATCTTATAGTTGGCGGTTACCAAAACGGGGGAATGCGGGTCAGGATGGCCCAGGGCGTAAAGGCCAGGATCGACGGTGTAACGCAGGCGGCCGATTCCCCAGCGGACCTTGAAGGTCCCCAAGTGGTCTTGCCAGCGAAGGGCAGAAGAAATCTGGGGAACTTTTCCCACCGGCGTCTCAACCGAACCGACGGCAAAGGACTGCTCTAACCCGGGCAACTCGATTTGGGACTGGGTACTCACCGGACAGCAAGATGCTTCCGCCGGAGCCATGGGCAGCAGATCAAGCTTCTTCGGGTCATTCTTTTCCCTTTTTCTTTCGTTCATGACTCTCTCCGCGGAAAGCCTTTTTTCGTCCTGCAGGAGGGGCCGTTGCAGGCTTTCCGTAAGGCTTGCAAAAAAATCTGGGTAGCTCGGTATACGCTTTTTCTTTCTTGTCTTGGAATACCCATCTCAACCGCCTCGATGAATCCGGCAAGGCATCCCCAGACTTTGCGGTAGATTTCTTTCCCTTGCGGCGTCAGTTTTAGGATGAGCGCCCGGGAATCGTTGTCGGATTTTTCCCTTACGATCAACCCTTGCTGGGTCAACGGGTCGACCAGCCGGGTTGTTGTTGACTTTTCTACCGCCAGAACCTCATGGAGATCAGCGAGTTTCATCCTTCCTCTTTCGGCAATGGCGTTGAGGATGGAAAACTGGGAGAAGGTCAGGTTGGCGCAGAAGGTTTGATCCTGCTGGCAGCAGCGCACCGCCCGGGACAAATCCATGATGAGCGTAAAAAGGTCGCGATGGGTCTGGGGAAGCGGGAATTTCATAGTTGTATAATACAACTATCTGAGAAACCCTGTCAAGAATTATTTTTG
>CAZIDC010000732.1:0-1606 GCA_964537885.1 uncultured Syntrophaceae bacterium
AGCTTGCCAAAGCCGCTGGCCAGCCCCGTCCCGCTGCCCATGGCCCCGCTGGTCTTGGAAAGATAAAAACCCGCAGGGCCCCGGCCTAAAGCGTAGCAGCCGATATCTCCGGTAACAAAGCCTTGGCGGTTGTCCATCTGCAAGGCGTTCTTGATGGACCAGAAGGAGGCGCGGTGCGGGCACCCGGGGCAAAAACCCAGAACTCGGTTGGGCAGCATCTTCGCCGCCACCTCGGCGGCTCCGGCTTCATACTCGGCGTCTCGGGCCTGGTAGGACAAATCCAGGATTTCCCCCAGGGCTTTAATAATCCGGTCGGCATTCATCTCGCCAAAAACCGGGATGTGCTTGGATCTTTTCCCGAAGAAGACCTTGGGCCCGATTTGCTGGGAGACATCGGCGGCAATCTCCTTGACGTTCCCTTCCAGGAAGGCATCAACTTCCTCGACGAAGAGAATTTTATCGGTCCGCTTCAGGTTATCGACGATCAGCGGGGTGGGAAGCGGCCAGGTCGTTCCGATCTTGAGAATCCCCACCCGATCCTCCACTCCCATCATCTCGATGGCCTCCTGACTGTACAGCCACCCGGTGCCGCAAGTGATGACCAGGATCTCAGGGCGTTCCGGCCCTTGGTACTGATTGAACGGCGACGTGGCGAACATCTCCTCTAAGTGCTCTAAATTCTTATGGAGCTGGTCATGCTTTTGATGAACCGGGTGGGTGTTGCGCGCTCTACTCTTGTCAAAGCGGGCTTGGGGTCCGCCGGGCGGGGGCAGTGGCCCCAGGGTCACATTCCCCCGGGCGTGGGAGGTACGGGTTACCCCTCGCATGATGACGACATTGCCGATCTCTTCCGAGAGGGTAAAGGCCCACTTGGTCATCTCCTTGGCTTCCTGAAAAGTTGAAGGCTCCAGCAGGGGCAGATCGGCAATCTTGGCAAAGGGCCGGGAATCCTGCTCATTGCTGCTCGAGTGGGCCGAAGGATCGTCGCAGGTGACGACCAGCAGGCCCCCTCCTTCCGTACCGATCATGTTTAAAGCCAGCAGAAAATCAGAGGCCACGTTCAAGCCATTCTGCTTCATGGCGCAAATCGCCCGCAGGCCGGAAAAGGCCGCTGAGGCGGCGACTTCCAGGGCCACCTTTTCGTTGACCGACCATTCCACGTAAAGACCCATGGACTTGGCCACGGCCGCTAAATTTTCGATGATGTCGGTAGAAGGGGTTCCCGGGTAAGCAGTGCAGACTTTGACCCCCGCCTCCAGAGCCCCCCGGGCAATGGCTTCATTCCCCATGAGTAAAAGTTCTTTTCCCGGTTCATCCAGATCAATGACGGACATAATCAATTTTCCTTTTTAGCCATTGGAATAATGGAATGCTGGAAAGATGGAATATTGGGTTTAGAAGCGTCTTGCTCGTCTCCTTTTTTCCCCCATTATTCCATCATTCCAATATTCCATTCTTCCTGTATTTTAGTCCATTATGGTTCGCAGGACCGGATCCTGGACATCCAGATATAGAAGGTCCTCTGGATTTCCGCTCTTTTCGGCCAGATTTTTGATCGCCGCCCTTTTTTTATTCATGGAGGCCTTTTTCAGTCTGGCGAGATTTC
>CAZIDC010000733.1:0-1589 GCA_964537885.1 uncultured Syntrophaceae bacterium
CCGAGTGAAAAAGAAGATGAATATTTTGCCCGGATGGAGTTTGAAAGACGAAAAGATATCGAAGAGGAAAAACAAAAGAAACTGGCCGGGGGAGAGAGGAAAAAGCTGCAAGAGCTTCACTTCATGCATTGCCCTAAATGCGGGATGCAGTTGATCGAGGTCGATTATAAAAAAATAAAGGTGGATAAGTGCTCGCATTGCCAGGGCGTCTGGCTGGATGCGGGGGAGCTTGAGGCGGTTTCCGACATGGAGAAATCGGGGCTCGATAAATTTTTCAGCGTTTTCAAGTAAGCCCTGTTTTATCCCACCTTCCCATGCCGGCAAAGGGAGGCTCAAGCTCCTGCGCCGGCCCTTTTCTTCTTTATTGAACCACTTTTCCTTTATTGATAAGCCAGCGGCAGCATAGCCGTTCGGCTCCGTTCAAAGACTGGCCGAAGAAGTCCAAAAAGGTTATATTCTCTTTCTGTAGCTCCAGCACCGTGATGTTGGCGGGTCCCCCTTCCTTCAGCTCGGCCAGCTCCGGGCGGCCCATGGCCCTGGCCGGGTTTATGGTCATGGCCGCCAGCGCATCTTCGAGGGCCATGCCTGCGGCCATGAACTTGCTGGCCGTGAATATTACATCCCGCACGAGGGGCTCCACATTGAACCGGGTCACATCCGTGCTGATGATATCCGGCCAAAATCCCTCCCCGACCCCGCGTTTCATCACCTCGAAATCAGTGTGCCAGCGGTCCAGGCCGGTCTCCATGAGAACCCCCCGCTCCCGGGCCGCCCGATATTCGGCCCTGATCTTCCCGTGGCGGTCGATGAGCCCGCCGGGATTGGGATGGTAAAGGTGGGTCACAATATCCCCGCGTCGAAGCAGAGG
Organism: uncultured Syntrophaceae bacterium; assembly: GCA_964537885.1. Taxonomy (GTDB): domain Bacteria; phylum Desulfobacterota; class SM23-61; order SM23-61; family SM23-61; genus CAZIDC01. The sequence continues at coordinate 869 of CAZIDC010000733.1, forward strand.
CAGATACTGGCTTACGGAGAGGGGCGGGGGGGAGGTATGGATCATGACCGGAACGCCGGCCTCTTCGGCAGCATCCAGGGCGGCGTGAATCGGAGTCGGGTTGGTAAGTCCCTGAATGGCCCGGACTTTGATGCCCACGATGAGATCGCGGTTTTCGGCAATGCACTTTACCGTCTCCATGACGTTAACGAGACGCAGGTCTTCATACTCGTTCATCGGGGGAAAGCCGGGAATCTGGACCTCGAAGACCTGGCCCAGAATGCTTATGTTGAGGAAGGCCAGCAGGTTGAGTTCGGATTTGGTCAGGATAAATTCCTTAAAAGCGTCGAAGGTAGCGGCCCCGGCGCTGCCCCCGTCCACCATGGTGGTCGTGCCCGCCCGCGGCACAAGGCTGTGCGGATGGATACTGATCCGGTGAAACATCCAGAAAATGTGCACGTGCAAATCGATCAGCCCCGGAGTGATCATCAAGCCGGAAGCGTCAATGACCTCTCTGGCTTTCTCCCCTGTTAGAGAGGGAGCGATCCGGCTCACTCGGCCATCGGCTATGGCCACATCGGCCTTGCGGAAAATTTTGGAGAGAGGATCAAATACCCGCCCTCCGATGATCAGAAGATCGTAATTCATAAAAACCTCGATTCAGGGATATCAGAAATTTTCTTTGGTAATTGGATTCTATGGAGACGCAATTTGAGTGTCAAGTGAAAAACGAGGGAAATAG
>CAZIDC010000734.1:0-1585 GCA_964537885.1 uncultured Syntrophaceae bacterium
CCTCCCCATAACCGGAACAGAAAAAGACTCAGGGCCAGCGAAGTAACTGTAGCGATGGCGATCTCTCTTTGCTTAACATTTTCTTTGAAAGCAAGACCCAAGCCTCCTTCCCGGCGGGCGTAGGGTGCCCGATAGATTAAATGGACCATGGACCAGCGGCTGAGGACCAAAGCCACCAATAAGGACCGGCCAACTGTTTGCTCGGGCAAAGAATGGAGGGCTAAGAATTTGATCCCCAGGATCATGATTAAACCCACTGCTCCAAAAGTCCCCACCCGGTGGTCTTTCATGATGGACAGGCGCTCTTCAGGCGTCTTTCCGGCGGCGAGTCCGTCGAGCGAGTCAGCCAGCCCGTCTAAGTGAAGAGCCCCCGTGAGAATAATGAGAAGCAGGATGACCAGTCCGTCGGCCAGAATCCTTGGAAAGGCGAAGCAAAAGCCGGAGTGGGCCCCCCAGAGAATCAGGCCGAGCAAGAGGCCGATGACCGGGTAAAAGGCCATCGACCTTCCCAGGATTTGGGGTGTAATCGGCCGGCCGCTTTTCCCCCAGGGGAGGATGGTTAAAAATTGCCAGGCGACGGGAAAACTTCTCATTTTCTGGCTTCCGATACTCCCGCATCCGAGAAAGTCGCCATTTCGATAAAGATCTTGACTGCGGCTTCAATGATGGGCATGGCCAGCGCCGCTCCCGTTCCTTCGCCCAGGCGAAGGGATAAATCCAAGATCGGCTTCTGGCCGATGGACTCCAGCATAAACCGATGGCCGACCTCTACCGATTGGTGGGAGGCAAAGAGGTATTCTTTGATATCCGGGTTTAAACCAACCGCGATCATCGCGCCGGCTGTGGAAATAAACCCATCGACGACCACCGGAATCCGGTGGAAGGCGCACCCGATGATCAGCCCGGTAATGCCGGCGATCTCGAATCCTCCAACCTTAGCCAAGACATCCAGCGGATCGTTGGCCTCCGGTCTGTTGACGGCAATCGACTTTTCAATAATCCGAATCTTCTGAGCAAGGACGGTATCGTCAATCCCGGTTCCCCGGTGGGTTACCTGGCTGACGGGAAGGCCAGTCAGAGAGGCTAAGACGGCGCTGCTGGCCGTGGTATTGCCGATGCCCATATCGCCCGTTCCCACGAGGTCGGCGTTTTGTCCCCGGGCGTGGTCGGCCATCTCCAGGCCAACGGCAACCGCCCGGAGGGCCTGATCCCTATCCATGGCCGGGCCGCGGGTCATGTTCCCTGTCCCCCGTCCCACCTTCCGGATCATCAACCCTTCCATAGGCTCAAAGTCATGATCCACGCCGATATCTACCACGACCACCTTGGCGCCCGCATGCCGGGATAGAACATTGATTCCGGCTCCCTGGCGGAGAAAATTGTAAACCATCTGGGAAGTGACCTCCTTGGGGTAAGCGCTGACCCCTTCGTCCACAACTCCATGGTCACCGGCAAAGGTGTAAATGATCTTCTTCTCAATCTTCGGGTGCAAATTCTCCACGATAGCCACAAAGCGCCTGGCGATTTCTTCCAGCTGCCCGAGACTTCCCAAAGGCTTGGTCAATCGATCCAGTCGCGCCTGGGC
>CAZIDC010000735.1:0-1585 GCA_964537885.1 uncultured Syntrophaceae bacterium
AAAAAAGAAGATGTGCCCGGAATTTAAAGCAATGCCTGTTCTGCGGCTTAATCTGCAAAGAACAAAGAATAGACGGCCCCTATTTTTTGGTAATTTATTTGTTTAAGTGCGTGCCGCCCCCCACCGTTGCCAGCTCTAAATAACGAAACCAACGGAACTGCGTTTTCCCGCGCCTTTATCCCGTCCCCTTTCCAGGCATAAAATAGACTTAGGCGGTGAAGATGACCTCCCCTTCTTTCGCGTAATCCACGATCAGGCTTTCACCCCTTTCCCACTCTTCGATCGTTAGGGCGATTGCCTCTATGGGCTCAAATACCTCGTAGATGGCGTCGGACAATATATCGATACGTTCCCAATGGTTTTTCCCGGAAAAGTCATCAGATATGACGAGGACATCGATATCACTTCCTTCTTTCGCGTTCCCTTGCGCATAGGATCCATACAAAACAAGCTTATGGATTTGGACCCCCTTGGATTCAAGGGCCAGCCGAAATCGATGTAAGGAATCTATCGCTGATCTTTTATCCATTCCAAAACCTCTTTGCTTTTGAACAGGATGTCTTCTACAACCCCTTGAGTGTAATCCCTTTTGAGCAATTCAAGGGTTTCAGGATAGCGGGTGGGAACGCTGGCCTCGTTCAATTTGATGAGAAATTTGGCCTGAACTTCAGGAGGTTTAATACCAATCTTGTTGAGCAAATAAACCAGATTGTGCACTTTGGGGGGAGTTTCTTTTAACCTGTCTTGATAAAGGCCTTTTAGCGCCTTTTCTATGGACAGATGGCATAAAAAGACCGAATAAAAATACCGCCCGCCGTTGAACATATATTCGGCGGTTTCTAAGTCATAATCGGCCTGCCGAAACCATTCCTCCGGGTTCTTGGACATAAATAGGTCTCCTGCTTGGTCTGACTCCCCTTTTGGATCTAAAATACCATAATCTGGTGATTAAGAAAAGAGAAAGGCCGGGAAATTTGCTTTACGCCAGATATGGGGTAGGGCCATTTTGTGTCGGCTAAAATAAGTTCACTTTACACCAACGTCCCGGTCTACATTGTAGAACTGGGCAAGAAAAGCGGCCGCAGCAGTCTTTTCGCGGATGGTGGGCTCTCTTCCTTCCGTGTCCCGCTGAAGGGCAGACAATTCTTCTAAAGTCCTCACAATGTTCTCCAGTTCGATGCTGATTTCTTCCCGGAGGTCTTCCACTGTCATAAAAGCACCTTCCCTTTTTTCTCAATGTTCTGGGTGAAACGGGTGGAAGGAGTCAATGGAATAATATCCAGTGGGATGTCTAATTCTTCTTCTATCTTGGCAGCCAATTCAAATAACTTCCATCCCGGTACGCCGTCGCAGGCAAGGTCAATATCGCGTGCGTTCTCAGGTATGTCTGTCGAGCTGCCGAAGAGGATCAACCGAGTAGCCCCGAAAGATCTTGCTAATTCAACCATTCTATTAATTCGTTTTTCATCAATAATCAATTCCTAACCCCCAGTTATCTAAACTTGTCTAATTTTCTACTAAATTTTCCTTTTTTTCAATGTACCATGGAACAACCGGGAAAATAACACCAGTTTAGCTTTTGCAT
>CAZIDC010000736.1:0-1580 GCA_964537885.1 uncultured Syntrophaceae bacterium
ACGTAAGGACTTTTCATCTTGTCGGCCCTGCGCATCTGGCTTTTTAGGCTTTTGCCCTCATAGTCCACTTCTGCCCAAATCCCAATATCCCGCAGCTCCTGGGCCAGGGTAAAAACCCGGCGCTGAGCTTCCTCCCCCAGGGCCGCTAAAAAAACATCGGGATACCGGGAGTAATTTCTTTCCTCCGCCAAAAGCATGACCAGCCGCTCCATGCCAATGGCAAACCCGATCGCGGGGACGGAGGATCCTCCGATCTCCTGGGCCAGACCGTCATATCTCCCGCCGCCGCAAACCGCATTCTGGGCTCCCAATGCGCCAGCGACCACTTCGAAAGCCGTCCGGGTATAATAGTCCAGCCCCCGGACCATGTGGGGGTTTAAGTCATGGGGCAGGCGGACATCGTCGAGCAGCGCTTTCACCTGTTCAAAATGACGGCGGCAATCCGGGCAGAGAAAATCCAGGATTACCGGAGCATCGGTCAGGGCGGCCTGGCATCCCTCTTTTTTACAGTCAAAAACCCGGAGCGGGTTGGTCTCCATCCTCCGCTGGCAATCTTCGCAAAGACTCTCCTTCTTACTCCGGAGGAACTTCTGGATTTCCCTCTTGTAGGGAAGCCGGCAGGCCGCATCGCCCAGTGAATTGACCTGGAGGCCTATGTTTTTAAGCCCCAGGGTTGTCAGAAAGCGCATCAGCATGGTTAGAATTTCCGCGTCGGCCTGGGCCTCTTGAACGCCCAAGATTTCCGCGTCAATCTGGTGGAACTGGCGGTACCGGCCTTTCTGAGGGCGTTCGTACCGGAACATGGGCCCGATGAAATAATATTTTCCCACGGGTTCTTTCACGTTGAGGCCATGCTCTAAGTAAGCGCGCATGATGGAGGTGGTAGCTTCGGGCCGCAGAGTCAACGAATCCCCGTCGCGGTCTGGAAAAGTATACATTTCCTTGCCTACGATGTCCGTGGCTTCTCCGATGGAACGGGCAAAAAGCTCCGTGCGCTCCAGGATGGGGATGCGCAGCTCGGAGAACCCGAACAGGCCAAAAATTCGCCGGGCTTCCCCTTCGACAAACTGCCACTTCTCAACTTCACCAGGAAGGATATCCTTGAAACCCCGGATTCCTTTTATTTGCAAAGCAGACTCCTCCAGTTCCTGGCTAAAAGCTAAATCTTTTCTTTTGGTTGCGGCTATGCCGCACTGTATTCTGGGTGATGAATCACATTAACTGGCTTTGAATATAGCCAAGAAACCCTTGAAAGTCAAGGGAAGGCCTTTTCTTGCCCACCTTCACTTTTTATTTTTGCCTATGATTTTGGAATGATTGCTCGGACCAGCCGGGGGAGACGCTGCCCGCCGGCCAAACGGCGGGATAACCCCTTCTTCTTCTCTCCCACTTTTCCTCCGTGAAAAGAGAGCGGGGAAAAGCCTCTTATGCGCTGAAACGGCATAAGTGAAGCTCCAGGCCATCGAACAATGACTGCCTCTTGGCCAAGGACAGCGTCTCCCCCGGCTGGTCCGCTCCCCGCCCGGAATCCATTTATCCGTGCAAATTCCCCAATATAGCGAAAAGTGAAGGTGGGCAAG
>CAZIDC010000737.1:0-1579 GCA_964537885.1 uncultured Syntrophaceae bacterium
GAATGAGCGGCAGGCCAAGAGTCCCTGCCAGAAAAAACAAAAGGAGGTAAAAGATGAATAAGAAGGGACTATGGGTTACAACTATTTTTGTTTTGGTTCTGGTCCTTGCCTTTTCTGGGCCGGCCATGGCGCAAAAGAAACGCTTTTTTGGGATTGCCACGGGAGGCATCGGCGGGGTCTATTACCCCCTTGGAGGAGCCCTGGCGCAGGCGCTGACCAACAAGATCCCGGATATGGTGGTCACTGCCCAGACAGGGAATGCTTCGGTCGCGAATGTAAACTTGATCTCTCGGGGAGAGGTTGAGTCGGGTATCTCCCAAAACAACGTTGCTCTGGCGGCTTATATGGGAGATAAGGAATCCTGGAAAACGGCTCAGGTCAAAAGCCTGCGATGTATCGCTTCCTTATACCCGGAGACGGTCCACACGGTAGCCCTAAGCAAGAAAGGGATTAAATCCGTGTATGACTTGAAAGGCAAACGGTTAATTGTCGGTGATAAGGGGAGTGGAACGGAATTTGATTCTCGAAGGTTCTTAGAGGCCATGGGGTTATCCTACAAAGATATCGAACCCATTTATGTATATTACACTGCCGCCGTCCAAAGGATGCAAGACGAACAGGCGGATGCCCTCTTCTGGACTGCCGGCGTTCCCACCTCCAGCATCATCGAGATCGCCACGACCAAAGACGTATCCTTCATTGGTTTCCCCGATGAAGTGATCAAGAAACTCCAGGCCAAACATCCCTATTATACCCAGGTGATGATGCCGGCGAATTCCTATCCCAAGCAGAAAGAAGCCCTGAAGACCATCGCCATCATGGGCATCTGGGTTACCCGGGCTGAAGTGAGCGAAAAGGATATCTACGATGTAACCTACAACCTCTGGGAAAAGACTCCCCTGATCTACGACGCGCAGAAAAGCGCGGCCAGCGGGGCGGAAGTCATGTCCAAGGTTCACGATCAGGGTAAGAACGTGAAACTGGAAAATGCTCTCCTGGGGGTGACGGTTCCCCTCCATAAAGGCGCTTATAAATATTACAAAGAAAAAGGGATCAATATCCCCGCGGCCCTTGTTCCCCCTGAGGCCAAATAATTCGCTTTTTTGAGGAATGCCGGGGGGGAGACCTCAAAGGGACCTCCATGAAGCCCCGCATAGACGGCCTTGCGGAACGCTATGCGGGGCTTTTGTTAAAAAAATATGCGCCAAGGAATCATCGCCCTTTTTCTCCTTCTCTGCATCGGGGCTTGCTTAGCCCTTTATCCCGTTTGGGTCTTATCTTTCAGCCGCGCCGACAGAATCATTTTTCTTAAGGTTATTCAACCCGGCGACACCTTTCAGTTAGGGTACCTTCATTCGATTGCCCGGAGTGATGTCTGGGACTCTTTTCTCGTTGATTCCGAGTACCGCATCGTGCTGACCGAAACCCGATTTAAGGAGCAAGGAATGGGACTTCCTTTCAACACAGAGCAAGGCGAACAACTCCATCGCGAGGGCGAATGGTTTCGCCTAACAGGCCGGCAGCAAATTGTTCCTTCGATCATCTGGAGGGTTCAATCGCAGTGGCGCAACCGGTTTCG
>CAZIDC010000738.1:0-1579 GCA_964537885.1 uncultured Syntrophaceae bacterium
ATGTCCCCCTTTTTCAAAGGGGGATTTAAAAGCGAAAACTTATTTAAGGATAAGCTATAAGTTAATTTATATACCTGAAGGGTATACTGATTAATTAATCCCTTGTCAAGATTTTAAACCGCAAGGGAAGAGAAGTCCTTTTTTTGCGGAATCTGCAAAAATCTGTTTGTCTTTGGGCCAAGGTTGTGTTAAAAAAGAATGTGCCTAAATATTTTCCTTTGGTCCTCATATTTGCTCTTTTTCTCTTACCTCCAAATTCATCCCATGGTTATGAAGGCCGCGACCAGGATTGTTTGAAATGCCATTCCCTGAGCAATGATGAGGCCCGAGATCTCCTAAAAGGTGTTTTCCCAAACGTCAAAATACTGGATGTAAAAATAAGTCCTTCAAGGAGTTTATGGGAAGTGTTTTTGGAGGCCGGAGGCAGGAAAGGACTGATCTATATCGATTTGGCAAAGAAACATTTAATCTCCGGGTCAATGATTTTAATCAAGGAAAAGAAGAATCTTACCCAGGAGAGGTTTGCCGAACTCAATAAAATTGACGTGTCCCAGGTTCCTCTCGACGATGCCTTAGTGATGGGGGATCCTCAAGCCAGAATCCGCGTCATTGTTTTTGACGATCCGGACTGACCGTACTGCGCCAAACTTCATCAGGAGATGAAGAAGATCGTAGAGGAAAGAAAAGATATTGCTTTCTACATCAAGATGACCGCCCTGCAGAGTCATGCTGCGGCCTATGAAAAAGCCAAAGCCATTGTTTGTGCCAAATCCACGCAGCTTCTTGAGGATGCCTATGAAAAGAAACCGCTGCCCAAGCCGACCTGCGAGACAGCGGTGGTGGATGAGAATAGGAAACTCCTGGGGAAACTGGGGAACCCGGGCCTGCCCTTTTTAATCCTGCCAGACGGCAGGGGGATTCGGGGGTATCGGGATGCCAAGACCTTGATCGACCTTATTGGGAAATAAAAGAGCAGTGTCAGTAAACCCTATCTCGATCCCTTCGGTATGACTTCAAAAGAATTCAGGATTGCCTGGATCCCTTGCCGATCATCCCCTTCCTCTTGCCCTAAGATCATATAGAGAATAAAGATCTGATAGGGTTCGGAGAAAGCGTAAATCCATCCCTGTTCGCGCTTCATTTCTTTGAGAGTATAGCGGGCAAATTTCTTGGCCGCAAAGGGAACGCCTTTCAAAGAATACGGTTCGGTGGGACTGATTTCCACCTGGATGTTTTTCCCGTAATCCTTTTGGAGCTCCTCTTGAAAACCTCCCGTCGCTGAGGTGGTCAGCCACTCGATGGTTTTTTGGTCGAAAGTAGAGTATCGACCGGCCGGGGTGAAATCGATCTGAAGGTTCGATTGCGTGGCAGGATTAAAGATGAAGACCTCCGACTCCTGCAGACCTTCTTTTTCGTAGCCCAGATCCAACATGAATTTCGGGTAATTCATGGCCACCTGCCAGCCGGGAGGAGCGGCGACCTTAAAAGGGAAACGAACTCCCGTGAATTGATGCCCTTCGATTTTCCCCGCGGGAACGCTCAGGTCGACTTTCACCGCGTCCCGGACAGGAACCCCCGC
>CAZIDC010000739.1:0-1571 GCA_964537885.1 uncultured Syntrophaceae bacterium
CCACCTTTCTGACCATCTGGGCGTTGCTGGTCGCCAGGACGTTTTTCTTGATATAGAGATTATCTTCAAAGCCAATGCGGGCGTGCCCCCCGTTGATCATTGAGGTTGCGGCCATCTGAAAATGCTGGGCGCCGATTCCGAAGGCGTACCACATGGATCCGCTCGGCAAGTTATTGCGCATATACACCATGTTTTCGGTAGTGGCTTCGATCCCCCAGGGAATGCCCAGGCAAAGTTGGAATAAGGGGGGGTTGGCCACAAATCCCTGCTGGATCAAATGCTTGGCGATGCGAATGTGGCCGATGTCGAAGACCTCGAGCTCGGGCTTGACCCCCGCTTCTTTGATCATCCGGGCCATTTTCTCAACGACGGAAACCAGGTTGATGAAGGCCCGCGGGCCGAAGTTCAGGGAGCCCACGTCCAACGAGCAAAGGTCCGGCTTTAATTTCAGGACATGTTCCACCCGTTCCTCCGGACTTTTTAACTCCGAAGTATTCCAAGTATTCCCCTTCGGATCGTAGAGCAGGCGTCCTCCAGAACCAGTTGAAAGGTTGATGATCATTTCGCATTTATCGCGGATCCGCTCAAAGACCTCTTTATAAAGCTCAAATTTCATGGAAGGAGCATGGGTCTGCGGATCCCGGACGTGAATATGGCAGACGGACGAGCCGGCGTGATAACTTTCGATAGCGCTTTCGGCAATCTCCTGCGGGGTCATCGGCGGGTGGGGGGTTTTCTCCCGGGTGGTTATACCTCCGATGATCGCCGTCGTGATGATCAGTTTATCCATTTTTGTCCTCCGTTGGTTCAATTAGGTTCCGTTGCCGCAACAGCTTTTCTATAAAAGAAATGGAGAATGATGTCAATTGAAATTTCCAAGATTGTGTATTATTTGGGACGCGGATTGGCGCAGACTGCGCAAGGGTTGAGGATGGCCTATATTCTCACCCAGCTCTCAAGGGATTTAGGAGGGGAATATCGACGGCAGCCTCGGAAGCGCTAACGGCGGGAGCTGAAAAGCTTTCTTCACCCCGCTTGTTTGACCGGATTCTGATTTTTCCCCTTTTGCTTCTTTCGGGAATGGCAATAGTCCTTTGGCCGAAGGAAAAGATGGTAGAAAAGATTCCCGCTTATCACCAGAAAAAATTCGATCACCCGCTCTTTGAAATTCGAACCGACAAAATCCAAAATCCGTTACCTCTGGGAGTCAATCATTTATTCAGGGCGTAAGTGATGAAGCGCCCCTTTCTGTGGATGAGCAACTTGTCCTCACGGGCAAGCCAGCCGATGGCCTGAAGGAGTAAGTTCTGGTCCACCTTCACACCCTTTTTCAACTGGCTTAAATTGGCTTCTCCCGCGTCCTCCAAGAATTTCCACACTTTGCCAGCAGCCAAGCCGATTGAGTGGATCATGGGTCCCTCCTTGCTTTTTCCCATTATACCCTTTTGGGATGGTTCCAGCCAAGAATTTTTTGGGTTCAAGAGAACTCTTTAAATGACCCAATGACCAAATAACTCAATAACTTCTTTACCGTCCGGTGGGCTTCTTGGGGATCCGCCCGCTGTGAATGC
>CAZIDC010000740.1:0-1567 GCA_964537885.1 uncultured Syntrophaceae bacterium
AACAGAATCTGAAGCTCGGGCAGCAATTCCCCTACCCGCTCTTTTCCGTTCCCCAAACAGGAATCCGCAGGGGCCTGGTAATCCTCCAGGGAAACATTAAACAGACGAATGGTGCGCAGCACCACGGTGGGTTCGGATCGAATTCTTTTATCATTTTCAACGAGGAACAGGCCGGTGTCTTCAGGACCATCCATCTTGGCCCAAATCAGGCCCACGGCCGCTTTATCCGCGTTGGCCACAAATCTTTGCCTTCCGGAAATCCTCCACCCGTTTTTCCCTTCCCGCCGGGCGATAAAATTCGAACTGCTATCTACGCTCAGAAAACATCCCGCGCCCGAGGCGATAGCCGATTTCATCATTTTTTCAGTCAGGGGAGAGGGCGATTTCATGACGACGGAAGGGATCTCTTGACCAAAGGCATTCAAGCCTGGGCACATCAATCCAAAACGATGCCGCGAGGCTTCTTCCATCACAACCGTGCGGCTAAAAATATCCAATCCTCCACCGCCCCATTCCGGTATGGCCCACATCTGCCAAAACCCCATTTGTTTGGCTTTCTCCTGCAAAGAAACGACATGCTCTTCCGGTACTTCCGCAGCCAAAGCGCCGATTGTTTGTTCAATGGGAAGGACATCGTTCTGGATAAACTTCCGGACAGTATGGCGCATCATTTTTTGTTCATCAGTCAGAAAAAGATCTTCCAATTTCCTCCCCCCCTTACTTGGAAATTTCTCTTTGGCGTTGAGTCGTGTTGTTCCCATCCCCCACGGCTTCCCCTCCTTTCATTTCCCATCCTTCGGAACTCCAGGGAGGGTTGACGCACCCTTGAGGCGATGGAGCAAAATGGGAGCAAAGAACCCCAGCGCAATCATGGCCAGGCCTATTAAGTCCGTGGTTGCCCCAGGATGAAAAAGGAGAATCCCGCCTACCAGGTACATACTCCGGGTAAAATAATTTAGAGGGCGCGTGAGGTAGCCGAAGAAGCCGGAGGCCATAAAGGTAACCCCAATAAAAGCCGTAATACAAGCATGCAGGATTTCCATGGGCGCCGCTCGCAAAAGCAAAGCAGGATTCGTTACAAAAAAGAAGGGGACCAGAAAACCCACGGCCCCCAATCTTACCGCCGTAAAGGCGACTCTCACCCAGGGGGCTTCGGCAAGGTTGGCCGCCACATAACAGGCAAGGCACACCGGTGGAGTGATGGGGGCTAAGCAGGAGTAATAAAAAAGGAACATATGGGTTTGCAGGATATCCGGCCCCAATTGGATCAAGGCCGACGCACAGATGGAGGCCGCAATGATATAGACGGCTGCCGGGGTGATCCCCATCCCTAAAATAATCGGAATGACCGCGGCCATTAAAAAAGCCAGGATATAATGGATTTCTCCGGTATTGGCAATCACTCCCGTTAACTTAAGAGCAATCCCGGTAGCGGAAAGAAGGCTGACGAGCATATTGACGCAGACCAACGTGGCCACGATTTCTACCATGGCCTTCCCGCCGCTGCTTAAGGCCTGTCCTAATGTGCCGACCTTACTCTTAAAGGTAGCCGGGGAGAAATCAATGG
>CAZIDC010000741.1:0-1564 GCA_964537885.1 uncultured Syntrophaceae bacterium
AAATAAATTCCATAAGCCGGATTCCTGAAACCAACCCCCTCACACCCCCTGATCGAGCACAAAATCAACCGAAAAGCCTCCCTCCGAAAAACCTTGTCCCATTGCATCCCCATGACAAAATAAACCTCAAAAAGGCAAAACCCAATCCCCTTCGTTCATGCGGCCGCTTATGAGAATGCGCTCCGCGACTCTCATAAGCCCTTATTACATAGTTCTTCGCAAGAAAATATGCCAACAAAAAACTGAATTATTATTAAAAAGGTCGGTTATGAAAAGGTCTTGACGCCCCTGATATTCAATGGTAAAAAGGAATTACTAATTCCATTTAGAGGCGAAAAATGGAAGTGATAAGCAGATTTTTTTCTCCCCCCCCATCGAGCTTTTTCCTTTTCGGACCCCGAGGTACCGGTAAATCCACCTTTGTCCGCCAATATTTCCCGAAAGCTCTATATATAGACCTGCTCGACCCAGAACGAGTCCGCTTTTTCTCGGCGATGCCCGAAAGGCTTAAAGAGGTTGTGGAAGCCAATCCGGAATCTCGCTGTATCGTGATCGATGAGATTCAAAGAATTCCGGATTTATTGATGGTCATTCACGGTTTGATCGAAGCCCGAAGAGGCTTGACTTTTGTTTTGACGGGTTCGAGTGCGCGCAAGTTAAAACGAACGGGAGTAAATTTATTGGGTGGCCGGGCACTATTGCATACCCTCCACCCTTTCATGGCGGCGGAGCTGGGAAAGCATTTTGATTTTAACCAGGCCCTTCTCCATGGTCTTTTGCCCGTGGTGATGGCCTCCGAAAGTCCAGCCGAGGTTTTACGCTCCTATGGCGCCCTCTACCTGCGGGAAGAAGTTCAGATGGAGGGTTTGGTCAGAAATATCGGGAATTTTTCCCGATTTCTGGAAGCAATCAGTTTTTCCCATGCCTCTCTTCTTAGCATCAGCAATGTAGCCCGCGAATGCGAAGTAGAAAGAAAAGTTGTAGAAGGCTATGTAAGCATCCTTGAGGATATTCTCTTAGGCTGGCGTTTGCCCGTCTTCACGAAACGGGCGAAGCGAAAGCTTTCCGTACATCCCAAATTCTATTTTTTCGATGCAGGAGTGTTCAGGTCATTGAGACCGCTGGGGCCCTTGGATCGGCCGGAAGAAATCGAAGGCCAATCTTTAGAAGGACTCGTGGCCCAGCACCTGCGAGCCTGGTCGGCTTATTCCCAGGCGAAGCCCGACTTGTTCTTTTGGCGGACGCAATCAGGTTTGGAAGTCGATTTCGTTGTCTATGGTCCAAAGGGAATTTGGGCTATAGAAGTCAAGAATGGCCGCAAGATCCATCCTGCTGATACTCGCAGCCTGAGGTCCTTTCAAGAGGAATTCCCGCGGAGTAAAGCATTCCTGCTCTATCGCGGTGAAGATCGCCTCATGAAAGATGGAATCCTGTGCTTACCCTGCCAAGTTTTTCTAAAGAGCCTGCGGCCGGATCATTCCTTAGATGAATTTCTGCCTTGAGAAATCCTCAGGGGCAGACTTGAAAATTGAAAATAGCTCTTCACTCTCTTACGTAGAAAATA
>CAZIDC010000742.1:0-1562 GCA_964537885.1 uncultured Syntrophaceae bacterium
CTTCCGCTTTACGATTTTTTAAAAAGTTCCCTGAGTTCCCTCTTTAGCACCTTCCCCCCGAATTGAGTTTTGGGAAGAGACTTCACAAAAGCAACGGAAGTGGGCTTCTTGTAACTGGATAGATATTGTTTGCAGTGGTCGATGACTTCTTCTTGGGAGAGGTGCACCCCTTCCTTGACAACCACGACGGCCTTAACTGTTTCCCCCCACTTTTCATCCGGCAGGCCGATGACCACCGCCTCGGAGATCTTGGGGTGATGGGCCAGGACTTCTTCGACTTCTTTAGAATAGATGTTCAGCCCCCCGCTCTTGATCATGTCTTTTTTCCGGTCTACAAAATAAAGGAAACCGTCAGAGTCGTACTTTCCAAGGTCTCCCGTGTGCAACCAACCTCCCCGGAGAGTTTGGGCGGTCTCTTCCGGATTTTGAAAATACTCCTTCATCACGGTGGGTCCTCGGACAATGATCTCCCCGACTTCTCCCGTTGGGACATCCCGGTCTTCCTCATCGACGATGCGAACCTCCGTGCACATATATGGTTTGCCTACGCTTCCCGTCTCTTGGGGACGATCCCCGGGTTTAAGAATGGTTACCCCGGGAGAAGCCTCAGTCAAAGCGTAGCTGACATAGGTTTGGGCCTTGGGGAAAAGCCGGGTCTCGATGGCCTGCTGCATGTTGGGATGGAGTAATCCCTGGGAGGAAAGGTACATGCGCAGGGACCGCGTATTATAACTTTTTTTCTCCGTTTCTTTGAGAAGCTTGGACCAGATGGTGGGATTTCCAGTCATGGCTGTGACGCCCGCTTTTTCGATGATCTCCAGGCATTTTTGGGCGTCGAACTCCCGGCTGACGATAAAGGTGCCCCCGGCATAAATGCACGCCAGGAACCGGCTTAGGGCGGCGGTATGGAAGAGGGGCATGGGGTAGTAAATGACATCTTCGGGTGTCGGGCTCTGGTTTTCGGTGGTTACGGATATGATGTTCCAGAGCAGCGACTTATGGGTGAGGACTGCTCCTTTAGGGATGCCGGTTGTGCCGCCGGTAAAGAGGATGAAAGCCTCATTCTTTTCTTTTACTTCGATGGGAAAATCTTCCGCGGAGTTTTGGGCGATTAGTTCTTCGTATGCCCGGGCAAAAGGAGGGGAAGGAGTTCCAATGATAATCCAATCCTTGGCCTCCGGAAGAGAAGGTCGTATTCGTTCAACCTGGGGCAAAAAATCATGATGAAAGACCAGGGCCTTGCATCCGGTAAATTCCGCCTGATGCCGGATATCCCTCGTTTTCCCCCAGGCATTGAGAGGAACGGTAATCAATCCGATTTTCAGGTGGGCGATGTAGGCCTCCATAAGCTCGACGGCGTTTAAGGAGAGAGTGGCAACGCGATCGCCCTGGCTAAGGCCAAGGCGCAGAAGAGCCCTGGCCATGCTATTGGAACGCTCATTGAGTTGGCGGTAGGTCCGGCAGACTTCTCCGCAACAGATAGCGGTTTTTCCCGGATATTTCCGGGCGTTGCGCACTACGGAATACCCAAGGGTCATTTCCACCGTATCACCCCCTGATAC
>CAZIDC010000743.1:0-1560 GCA_964537885.1 uncultured Syntrophaceae bacterium
TTTCTGGAGATCCTCCTGAAAAAAGAGGGCCATGAAGTGGTCTGCGCCACCGACGGAGAGGAAGCCTTCATCCGTTTCCAGGCCGAACCTTTTGATTTGTTAGTCTCGGACATCAAAATGCCCAAGATGGGTGGCCTGGAATTGTTGCGGAGGGTAAAGGAGATTCGTCCCAATATGACCACGATTATGATTACGGCTTACGCCTCCCCGGAAGATGCCATCGCGGCCATGAAGGCCGGAGCCTACGACTACCTTACCAAACCATTTAAATTAAAAGAGATCAAGACGGTCATCCACCATGCCCTGGTCAAGTCCGCAGGGCAAATCCAGAGTGAGGCACCTGCTGGGATCTTTAACAACATTGTGGGGCACAGCCCGAAAATGCTCCGGGTTTATGACCTGATCCGTCAAGTGAGCGGGTCCAAGACCAATGTTCTCATCTACGGCGAAAGCGGCACGGGAAAAGAGCTGGTCGCAAGGGCGATTCACCAGCAGAGTCCAAGGGCTGAGAATCGTTTTGTCCCCATTAACTGCAGTGCCATCCCTGATAGCCTGATGGAGAGTGAACTTTTTGGGCACAGCAAAGGAGCCTTCACCGGGGCCGTAGCCAGCAAGAAAGGGCTTCTTGAGATTGCTCATGGAGGAACGGTCTTCCTGGATGAAATCGGGGACCTTTCGCCCTTCATTCAGGTGAAACTCCTGCGGGTGATTCAGGAGCGGGAATTCATACCCATTGGCGATACCAAAACGATCAGCGTGGATGTGCGATTGATCACGGCGACCAATAAAGACCTTGAACAGGAGATCATTGAAGGAAAGTTTCGGGAGGATCTTTTCTACCGTTTGAATGTAATCCAACTGCAACTTCCCCCTTTGCGAGAGCGACGAGAGGATATTCCCCTCCTGGCTCAATTTTTTTTGGGGAAATACTCCCGAGAATTAGGGAAGAACGTCCAGTCGATTTCGTCCTATGGACTGGAGACTCTCATGCAATACAATTTCCCGGGGAATGTTCGGGAATTGGAGAATATTATCGAGCGCAGTGTAGCCCTGGAAACTTCCAACATCATCCTTCCGGAGAGCCTGGTTCTCTCCCAGTTTAAAAAAGAAGGGAAAAAAAAGGAGGTCCCTCCTCTCCAGCTCACACCGGACGGACTGGATTTAGAAAAGGAACTTAGCCAGATGGAGAAGGATGTTATAAGGCAGGCCCTGCAAATGAGTAACGGGATGATCAAAAAAGCTGCGGAGCTGTTAAATCTAAGCTTTCGGTCGATGCGCTGGAAAATCCAGAAGTATGGCCTGAAGGACTTTAAAGAATAATTATCTGTGTTTTTCCGTGGGAATTTGTGTCCCATTAAAAAGAGGATTTAGTGAAAGGGGAGAAGGTTTCGGAAAGTTTGCGGGAAAGTCTCTTTTCCAAGATTAAATGGCTCATGTTTTTCCGGGCCGTGGTGGTTACCCTGCTCCTTGGGGCCACGGCCATCGTGCAGATAAAAGAGAGCCAGTTCTTTCAGCATGTTTCCCCCCTTCCCCTTTACATTCTTATCGGTTTTACCTATA
>CAZIDC010000744.1:0-1544 GCA_964537885.1 uncultured Syntrophaceae bacterium
ATGTCTCGAATAAACGATGAGGTTGAAAAGCTTAAAAAGGTTGAAGAAGCCGCCCGCGCCGGCGGGGGGAAGAAGTATATTGATGAGCAACACCGGTTGGGGAGGCTTACCGCTCGGGAGCGGATCGACCACTTGATGGATACGGGTACTTTTGTAGAAATGAACATGCTGGCTCAGCACCAATGCAGGGATTTTGGGATGGAAAAAAACCGGCCGTGGGGCGACGGGGTGATTACCGGTTACGGAAAGATCGATGGCCGCGTCGTTTTCCTCTATGCTCAGGATTTTACCGTGATGGGGGGATCGGTCGGGCTGGTCCATGGGCAGAAGATTGCTTCGCTCATCCGCATGGCCAGGCAGGCTTATGCCCCCGTAGTGGCTTTGATCGACTCCGCTGGCGGGAGAATCCAGGAAGGGGCCGGAGCCTATTCCCTGATCTTTGCCGAGAACGTAGAATCTTCAGGGGTCACTCCTCAAATCTCCGCGATCATGGGCAATTGCGCGGGAGGGGGAGTCTACTCCCCGGCGCTCACCGATTTCATCTTGATGGTCGACAAGACCAGCCAGATGTTCATTACCGGACCCCTGGTCATCAAGGAGGTAACGGGGCAGGATGTGGGAAGCCAGGAATTGGGGGGGGCCAGGATTCATAGCCAGATCTCCGGGGTGGCTGATTTTGTGAGTCAGAATGACCTGGATTGCCTGGCCAAAGTCAAAAGGCTTTTAGGCTTTCTCCCTTCCTGCTATACCCAGAAACCTCCTGTTCTCACCCCTTCGGACGACCCCGAGCGCCGGGAAGAAGCTTTGACTGGGATTCTTCCCGACAACCCTAAAAAAGTCTACGACATGCGCCGTTTGGTTTCCTTAGTGGTGGACAACGGGGAGTTTTTTGAGGTCAAGGCCGGATTCGCCCGCAACATGGTTACCGGCTTCGCCCGGATGAACGGAAAACCCGTGGGGATTGTGGCCAACAACCCCCTCTTCTTAGCTTCGGCCATTGACTGCGATGCCGCGGACAAGGCTGCCCGGTTCATCCGAACCTGTGATTGCTTCAACATCCCCTTGATTTCCATAGTGGACGTTCCCGGATATCTTCCCGGAGCCAAAGAGGAATATAAAGGGATCATCCGCCATGGGGCGAAGATGCTTTACGCCTGGAAGGAGGCCACGGTTCCCAAGGTGACCTGCATCATCCGCAAAGCCTACGGCGGCGCCTTTTCAGCCATGAGCAACAAGGAAATGGGGGCGGACCTGGTATTGGCCTGGCCAACTACGGAGATTGCCATCATGGGCGCCGAGGGAGCCGTCCGGATTCTCTATCGCCGGGAAATTGAAGCGGCTGCGGATAAAGAAAAAGCCCGGGAAGAGAAGATTCAAGAGTACCGGGAAAAGTTCATGACCCCTTATTTCACTGCCTCGAAAAGACAACTGGACGTCTTGATCCAACCGCAGGAGACCCGGCCGCAGATTATCCGGGCGCTGGAGATGCTGGAGAATAAAAAATTAAACCGGGCGGAAAGAAGGCATGGCAACATTCCTCTTTA
>CAZIDC010000745.1:0-1543 GCA_964537885.1 uncultured Syntrophaceae bacterium
CATGGATGGCAAGATTCAAACATCAACCTGCTGACGGACAATCACCCGGATACTTGCGACCCGGCCCTGGGCGCAACCAACCTCCGGGTGCTGCTCTGCCGGATTTCTCCGGAAAAAAGACGGGGGAATGGGGTTGCATCCAAAATCTGCGTTTCTGGGCAATGAACTTGCTGAACTGCTTGGATTCTGGCGCCTGCTTCTCTCCCCTGCTGATGCACCCAATTATTCCTCTTTTTCGGGCCGACCTATCTACTCTTTCATGGGCGACACAACCTGGAAATAATTCCCGTCCGGATCGGCCAGGGTGGCGACCAAAATATCGCGCTCATCACCCATGGAATACGGTTCGGCAACCACTTTCGCGCCCAGCCCTTTCATGCGCTCGAACTCGCTTTTGACATCGCTGGTTTCGAAATTAAACATGATTCTTTCCGGATTCTTGCTCTGTCCATGCACTTTGCTGTGCGGGCCGATGACCAAGGCGCAGGCCCCGACTTCGAATCCCGTATATTCTTCTTCTTGCCATTTCGGCTCGCGGGCTAGAACTCGGCGGTAAAAATCAACCAGCTTTTTCGGTGTTTCGGAAAATAAAAGCAATGAATTTAGGTTCAGCATCTTCTCCCTCCTTGTTTTGTTCCCGAGAATGCATATTCTCGGAAGTTCCCTAAAAAATCTCCCCTCCCCTGCCTTTTAAAATTTTAGATGAAATAACAAGGCTTACGATTCCGTAGGTCTTGTGGATTACAGCTTGGAAGATTTTCGGAAAGAAGGAATTTCGTTCCAAACCCTTTTCCTATTTTTTTCCAGCGCATAGTGAAGCAGAACGACCCCGCACTGAAACGTTTCTTTCCTTGGCAACATCGATCTTATAGTACGTTCCCTTCTCCGCCCAAAACCCCGCTTGCATCGGCCAGCTCACGAAAACGCAGCGCCATTTCGGGCCCTAAGGTATTGTTGATCTCTACCGTGTTGAGGCGTCCCGAATAGAAGCGCAGCATTTCCTTGGACGGGATCTTTTCAGGATAGAATTTACCTTTCCATTCCTTGTACGCATACCCGCTTGTACCGACATGGATCTTCATGATTTTACGGTCCTCCATTACCGCTCGCGAGGGGCTTTTCGCGCACCGCTTCGCGGGCGGCTTTATCCTCGCGCAGCCTCATAAAAGCGGGGTGCCTCATGACGGCATCTTCCGTCCAGCCGGATAAAGCAACCTCGCAGACCAGCTCCGGCTTAACCCAGGTGACCGGGGCATTGGTCTCCGGCTTCGCGCTCAAAGGGCATTCCTCCTGGATCAGGGGCTCCAATTTTTCGCGAATATCCTTTAAATGGCTCGCCGTGAATCCGGCCCCCACGTGGCCGATATACGTCAATTCGTCCCCTGCGTATACGCCCAGGACAAGGGCGCCAAAATATTTTCTGCCCTCTCCCGGTTCTGTGAATCCTGCGATCACGGCTTCCTGCGTGAGCTGCCTCTTCACCTTCAACCACTGCCGGCTCCTTCTGCCCGCTTCGTACACGCTTTGAGAATGTTTGGCGATG
>CAZIDC010000746.1:0-1539 GCA_964537885.1 uncultured Syntrophaceae bacterium
GGCCAGGGTTACCAAGGCGAAATAGTCGCCGATGACTCCAAAACGGAAGCAGGCATAGCCGATGAGCATGGCCAAAAGCACTGCCGCCGTGCCCCCCAGGAGCATACCGATCCATGGTGAAAGACCGTAAGCATTGAAGAGCAGGCCGGTGGTATACGCCCCCAGTCCAAGGAACGCTCCATGTCCCAAGGAAATCAAGCCAAACCGCCCCATGTAAGACCAGGCCGTGGTGATAAAAGACCAGATGAAGATCAGCGTCCCGATATGGATGAGGTAGGGAGATTGGACTAAGTGGGGAAAAGCCACAACGAAGGCGGTAAGGATGATTAAAAGCAGCGCAGTGCGCAAAAGAAAACCCTCCTACTTGGATACCTTAATACCCAGAAGCCCCTGAGGCCTGACCAGGATAACGGCGATAAAAATTACCAGAGTAATGATGTCAGCGATTTCCGTAGAGGTCAGGACCGCGGAGACCGAAGTGACGATTCCGATAATGAAGGCGCCGATAAATCCTCCCAGCATATTGCCCATCCCGCCCAGGACGACGATGATAAAAGCCATCATCGTGAAACTACCGCCGAAGTGGGGGTGGACGGCATAAATAGGCGAGAAGAAGGCGGCGATGACGCCGGTCAGGATCCCGCCAGCGGCCATGGTCGTGTAATAGATCGCCCGGGGGTTAATCCCCATCAGCCGGGCGCTGTCCAAATCCTGGGCTATGGAACGGATCGCCAGCCCAAGATAGGTGCGATTCAAAAATAAGGACAACCCCAGTAGAGTTAATAAGGCCCCAAAGAAAGCAATGAGGTTGGAGGTTCTGATAAAGACAGTTCCGAAATGGATCAGCGGGAGCTGAATATTAATACCCCGCAGGTCTGCGCCCCAAACCACCTGGGCCATATTCTCGATGACGATGGTCAGGCCGGCGAGGGCCAGGAGCTGAGTTAAGGGGTTGGCCTTGGCTTTGAGGAGCGGGTTGATGACCAAACTTTGCAAAAGAACGCCCACGATTCCCATGACCGGTAGAGCGATGATGCAGGCCAAAATCACCGGCACTTTCATCTGAACGGCAAGGGTATAGACCACGTACATTCCCAGCATGACGCATTGGCCGTAGGCTAAGTGAATGATTTTGACCACCCCGAAAATCAAGTTCATGCCAAAGGCCAGAAGGGCCAGGACCCCTCCAAGGAGAATCCCGTTCATGGTAGCGTTGAGGAGAAGTTCAGTCATCGGTTACAATCCAATGTAAGCCTTTTTGATGTACGGGTCTTCCAGGAATGATTGCCGGGTTCCTTCTTTATGCACCCGGCCCGATTCCATGAGATAAGCCCGGTCGGAAAGCTGGAGGGCTTTGCGCACGTTCTGCTCCACCATCAGGATGGCATAACCCTGAGCTTTAATCTGGTGAACGAATTCAAAAACCCGGGAAACAATGCGCGGAGCCAGGCCGGAAGAAGGCTCGTCAAGGAGAATCAATTTGGGCCGGGACATCAGGCTGCGGGCAATGGACAGCATCTGGCGCTCACCGCCGCTCAA
>CAZIDC010000747.1:0-1539 GCA_964537885.1 uncultured Syntrophaceae bacterium
CCGAAGGTCTTTTCGGTCGAGTTCCATCGGTGTAAACGTTAAGTCGATGTTCATAAAATAAGCTTTCAGCAATCAGCAATCAGCGATCAGCCCCCAAAAAAATCTTTCTTTCAAGGTATTGGCGGTTCCTGACAGCTGATTGCTGACCGCTATTTTTTAATGTGCTTCCGCCCAGTTTTTCCCCACCCCGATGTCGACTTTCAGGGGGATGTAGAGTTTTACGACCCCTTCCATTTCCTCTTTAACCAGGGCTTTGATTGCTTCCAGCTCCTCTTCGGGCACCTCGAAAACCAGCTCGTCGTGGATCTGAAGGAGAAGTTTAGTCTGGCGCTTCTCGCGGATCAGACGCCGGTGAATGTTGATCATGGCCACCTTTATCAAGTCGGCAGCCGTTCCCTGGATGGGGGCGTTGATGGCAATCCGCTCGGCAAACTGGCGAACGCTGCGGTTGCTGCTGGCGATGTCCGGAAGGTACCGGCGGCGGTTCATGAGGGTGGTGACGTAGCCCCGCTCCCGGGCCTGGACCAAGGATTTATCGATGTAATCCCGCACCTCATGGTATTTCTGGAAATAATTGGCGATGTAAGCCTGGGCCACGCTCGGGGGAATGGCCAGCTCTTTGGAAAGTCCGAACGCGCTCATTCCGTAGACGATCCCGAAGTTGATCACTTTGGCCAATCGCCGCATCTCCGGATTGACCTGGTCCGGCGCAACATGGAAGATCTCGGCTGCCGTGGCCGCGTGAATGTCTTCATCTCTTTTAAAGGTCTCGATCAAGGAAGTATCGCAGGATAGGTGAGCCAGGATGCGCAGCTCAATCTGGGAGTAATCAGCGGAAAGAATCGCGCACCCGTCGCCGGGCACGAAGGCTTCCCGGATCCTCCGCCCCTCCGGAGAGCGGATAGGAATATTCTGAAGGTTGGGTTCACTGCTGGAGAGACGCCCCGTGGCGGTCACGGTCTGGTTAAAGGAAGTGTGGATCCGTCCGGTTGCGGGGTTGATTAACTGGGGCAACGCATCCACATAGGTGGACTTTAACTTGGACAGGCTGCGGTATTCCAGGACTTTGGCCGGAAGCGGAAAATCTTTGGCCAGCTCATTGAGAACCTCGACGTCGGTCGAATATCCCGTCTTGGTGCGCTTTCCCCCGGGGAGTTTGAGCTTTTCGAAGAGGACCTTTCCCAACTGCTGGGGAGAGTTGATGTTAAACTCCTCCCCGGCCAGGCCGTAGATTTCCCCGGCCATCTTCCCCATTTGTCCTTCAAATTCGGTAGACATCCGGTTGAGGAGAGGAAGGTCAAGCCTGACGCCGTTCATTTCCATTACGGCCAACACTTCCACCAGGGGGAGTTCAACTTGGTGAAAGAGCTCGGCAAACCCGTCGGCCTCTACTTTGGGTCCGAGCAAATGGGCCAGAATCAGGGTGAGATCAGCATCCTCGCAGGAGTAGCGGGCGGCC
Source organism: uncultured Syntrophaceae bacterium (assembly GCA_964537885.1). Taxonomy (GTDB): domain Bacteria; phylum Desulfobacterota; class SM23-61; order SM23-61; family SM23-61; genus CAZIDC01. The sequence goes on from CAZIDC010000747.1 coordinate 1,460, forward strand.
TTGCACACTTCCACTTGATCAAAAGATATGGCCTTGGCCCCGGTTCCGGCAACCTCGGCATAGGTGATCACCTGGCGGTC
>CAZIDC010000748.1:0-1533 GCA_964537885.1 uncultured Syntrophaceae bacterium
GCAGGAAAGCGATGACGTTTTCCACGACCATCTCATTTCCTCTCTCGATGGCTTCCGGAGTCATACCGGCATTGTGGGGGGATAGAACAACGTTGGGCAGGGAAAGAAGGGGATCAGAAGGAGACAGGGGCTCCTGGTCGTAAACGTCGAGGGCAGCCGCAGCGAGCTTTCCCGTTTGCAGGGCTTCGATCATGGCCTCCGTGTCCACGATACTGGCCCGGGCTGTGTTCACTAAGATGCAAGAGGGTTTTAACTTTCCCAGGGCCTGCCGGTCGATCAGCTGGCGGGTTTTTTCCGAAGCCCGAATGTTGATGGAAAGAACGTCCGCTTGGCCCAGCAGGTGGTCAAGTTCAACAAACTGAATGCCGGACTCCGCCCCCCTCTCCGGGCTGGGGTGAAAAGTCCAGGCTACAACCTTCATCCCGATCCCTCTGGCGAGGGAAGCGAGTTGCTGCCCGATACTGCCGAACCCCACAAGGCCGAGGGTTTTACCATGAAGCTGGGTCATGGGCAGGCGGGTCCAGCGCCCGGCGCGCAGCTCCTGTTCGTGCCAGGATATTTTCCGGGCCGCCGCCATCATCAGCGCCAGCGCGTGTTCCGCAACGGAGACGGCCGAAAATCCCGGCGTATTGTTGACCTTGACGCCCAGACGGGATGCCGCAGACAGGTCGACGTTATCCGTGCCAACCCCCAATACGGCGATCAATTTTAAAGACGGACAGGCCCGCAGTAAAGACTCGGTAAATTTCGAGTAAGCGCGTATATTGATCGCGACCTCAGCCCCTTGCAGCCTCTGGATCAGTTCTTCCTGGGAGGCGGCCCTGCCCTTGTAGACGGCCACCTCCGCAAATCGTTCGAGGCGCTTCAGGGCTTTCGTGTCCGATAGAATCGTCGGAAAATCATCCGGAACGACAACGGGGGGGTTAACCAATATTTTTCTCCCCTTGGCAACGAATCATCATTTTATTAATTCTTTTTGAAAGATCCGGAGCTGTTCCTCGAAAGCCGGCTTGAATTGGGATAAGGCTTCCTCCCACTCCGCACTTCCTTCGACCTTGGGCTGAACCGCCGAACCGGAAATGCCCTGTCGTTCCAACTTGGCCAGCAGTTCTTTTTCCACTTCTCGGTACTCTTTTTCTCTCTGGACCTGGAATATTTTGGTCAGATCCCGGATTCTTTGAACCACCCGCTTCTTTCCTTCCCGCAGGGTCTCGATCCCCTGGAAGATAAGTTCGTTATCCTTATCCAGTTGAAGCGCCTCGCCGAGGTATTGAATCAGGAGTCCTTCCAATTCCTTCCGCTGGTTAGAACTGAATCTTGCTAATTCCTTCTCTACTTCCTTGAAATGAAAATCCACTTCCAGAAAACGATTTACCAGCCCATGAGCCTTGGTTTGCATTTCTTCTTCTTGGAGATGTTCCATCTCCTCCTGCGATAGACGAAGGCCTTTAGTTTTTTCCATGGCCAGCTCTATGGCACTCTTGATCTCTGCCATGATGGATCCTCCTGCAATGCAGGCCAAACGGAGGTTCA
>CAZIDC010000749.1:0-1528 GCA_964537885.1 uncultured Syntrophaceae bacterium
TTCTGCAAATTGCGCCCGGTCTTTTTCTCAGTGCCTGCCAAATGCTCAAGGGCTTCGGGGTCAGGACTTGCAATATCAGTTTTAGTCATTGTCTGCATAAATATGCGGGATCAAATTTGCTTTTCCTCTTTCGCGTCGAAGTGGCTCCCCGAGTAGGATTCGATTCCCGCTTCCAAGAGCTGGCGAGGATTACGGGGCGTGGTCTTTCCCTACCTGATTCAGTGAATTCTGGCCCGGTCCACCAACATTAGAAATTATCGGTTTGAAAATGACCACATATATGCTAAATTATACTCAAAAGGAGGTGATTTTATGGGGCAGGTAACAATTTATTTGGATGCTGAAACAGAAAGGAAGATGCAAAAAATTATAAAGAAACGAGGGATATCCAAGAGCAAATGGGTTTCCGACCTCATCAAGGAGAAAACCGTAAGCATATGGCCTGAAACGATTACGGAACTTGCTGGCGCATGGGCAGATATGCCCACGGCTGAAGAGATAAGGAAAAAGATGGGCCGTGATTCTTGCAGGGAGATTATATGAAATACGTATTAGACACCAATACGCTGATCTATTTTTTTAAGGGATTAGGGGAGGTCTCCCGACATTTGCTCGGAAAATCACCCGGCGAGATCGGGATCCCCGCGGTGGTGTTGTATGAACTTGAGGTCGGAGTGGCCAAATCCCAATCGCCACAAAAACGAAAAGCACAGATTCAGGAGTTCGCCTCGCTTATTAATATCATCCCCTTTGGCTCGGCGGAGGCGAAATGTGCGGCAACGATTCGAGTGAAATTAGAAAAAAGAGGTATTTCCATCGGACCCTATGATATTTTAATCGCTGCCTCTGCCCTGGCCAACAATTGGACCTTGGTGACTCATAACAGAAAGGAATTCGAACGGATCGATGGACTGAAAACCGAAGATTGGTATTGAACATGCGCTTCATCGCGCTATGATAACCCGGAGTTGCATCAGCAAGAAGATTAAGTTGGTTATGATAGCGGATAAAAAGGTTTTGGTTTGAAATAAGTTCTTGAAAATAGGCGGAAAACCCAGGATAATAGTTTTATGTTTTTGCTGGCCAACCAGGGAAAGGGGGATGCGGTGAGCATTGGTTTCAACGCCGACGAGATTTTTCAGATGGCCGAACGGATCGAAAGAAATGGGGCCCAGTTTTACAAGAAAGCGGCGAGCGGAGCCGAACCCCAGACCGCTCAAATGCTGCTCCAGCTCTCGGCCATGGAAGAGGAGCACGAGAAGACTTTTTCCCGGATGAAGGCCGAGCTGTCGGAAAAGGAGCGGAAAGCAACATTTCCGGACCCGGAAAACCAGGCCGCCGCCTATTTACGGGCCTGGGCAGACGGCAGCGTCTTTGATGTGCGCTCCAATCCCGTGGAACGGCTGACAGGGAGGGAGAAAGCCGAAGATATCTTCCGCATGGCCATCGGGCTGGAAAAAGACTCCATCGTTTTTTACTTAGGGATGAAAGACGCTGTTCCTGAAAGGGTAGGCCGGGACAAGATCGA
>CAZIDC010000750.1:0-1522 GCA_964537885.1 uncultured Syntrophaceae bacterium
GGGTTGATATTCCCTCCGGCAGCAATGCCCAACCCCCCCTGGATCATGGCTCCGAGGTCGGTAATGATGTCGCCAAAAAGGTTGTCCGTGACGATGACGTCGAACCACTCGGGGTTTTTAATCATCCACATGCAAAGAGCGTCGACATGGGAATAATCGGGCTTCACCTGGGGATAATCTCTGGCCACTTCGCTGAAGGTTCTGGCCCAGAGATCGGAAGCGTAATTGAGCACATTGGTTTTGGCGGCAAGCGTTAGCTTACGTTCCCGGTTGCGTTTCCCACAGAGCTCGAAGGCGTAACGCAGGCAACGTTCTACTCCCTTGCGGGTATTGATCGATTCCTGGATGGCTACCTCATCAGGAGTCCCCTTTTTCAGGAATCCTCCCGCGCCCGTGTACAAACCTTCCGTATTTTCGCGAATGATGACGAAATTAATATGCTGCGGCCCTTTGTCCTTGAGAGGAGTGTCCACTCCGGGGTAGAGCTTCACCGGGCGGAGGTTGATATATTGATCCAGGGCAAACCGCAACCGAAGGAGGATCCCCTGCTCCAGGATCCCGGACTTGACCTCGGGGTGTCCGATGGCCCCGAGGAAGATGGCCCGGACTTTCCTGAGTTCCTCTAAAACGGAATCGGGAAGGATTTCTCCCGTCTTTAGGTAACGCTCCCCCCCCAGGTCATAAAAGTTGAAGTCGAATTTAATGCTTTCCTTTTCCGCGACCGCCTTCAGGACTTTCAGGCCTTCGGACACCACCTCGGGTCCGGTCCCATCTCCGGGAATAACGCCTATCTGGTATGCCATATTTTCTCCTTTGAAAACTTGGATTTTTATAACGCTTCCCACCTTCCTTAGCCAAAAGGAGGGGGGAAATTCCCCCTTTCCCATGAACCCTTGAACCCTTGACCCCTGGTACCCTGTCGTCCTCAGGTTTTCATCTTAAAATTTTTGACGTAATTCATCAGTCCTCCGGCTTCGATGAGCTGCTGCATAAAAGGCGGAATGGCCTGGGCTTTATATTTCTGCCCGGTACTGAGGTTCTTCATTTCTCCCGTGGCGCTGTCTACCCACAGCTCATCCCCCTGATTGATCCCGTCGACCGCTTCCGAGCTTTCCAAAATAGGCAGCCCCATATTGAAAGCATTGCGGTAAAAGATACGGGCAAAGCTTTTGGCCACGACGCAAGAAAGGCCGGCGAATTTAATGGCCATCGGGGCATGCTCCCGGGAAGAACCGCAGCCGAAGTTTTCCTCGGCGACAAGAATGTCGCCGGATTTGATCTTCGCCAAAAAATGCGGGTCGATGTCCTCCAGGAGATGAGCGGCCATTTCGACCGGGTCGGTGGTATTGAGGTAGCGGGCGGGAATAATGGCGTCCGTGTCGAAGTTGGACCCCAATTTCCATGCTTTACCTTGAAAGATCATAAAACCTCCACAGAAAAAATTTCGAATTTCGTATCAGTTTAGCAGTTTGAAAAAGTGGTTTGACCGCCTTTGTTGAGGCCCGGGGGTCTGGGCGGAACG
>CAZIDC010000751.1:0-1515 GCA_964537885.1 uncultured Syntrophaceae bacterium
GGGGGTCTGGGCGGAACGCGCCGGAAGCATCGGCTGGGTTTCCACTTGGCCACAAAGAACCCCGCGCGTTTCCGCCGGAGGAGGCGGGGGGCGTTTTCCCCGCCCCATCCGCGAAGAAATCAGCGCCTTATGATTCCAAGCGGGCCGCCCAGGCCCCCGGGCCATGGATTCCCTCGGCCCTTACGCACCACCTCTTTTCAAAGGGCTAAAGTGTTACAAAGGAAGAAAAAAAAGGCAAAGGAGGAAAAGAAGATGAAAAGATTTTTTAAAGGCAGGCCGGTTCAATTATCTTGGATTATTACCCTTAGCCTATTGACAATCTGGGCCTTTCCCGGCCTGGTCGAATCTGCACCGCCCTATCCCAACCGGCCGATCGAAATAGTCATCGGCTTCGGCCCGGGCGGAGCGGCGGACGTGGCCGCCCGGCTCGTGGCCGGATATGTCTCCAAAAAGTGGGAGCAGCCCGTCAACGTGGTCAACATGCCCGGAGGCTCGGGGATCATCGGCACCCGGCATGTTCTGGCTTCCAAGCCGGACGGATACACCCTGATGATGGACAACCATGCCGTCAGCGCCATGCTGGCCGCTACCCAGATTGACCTTCCTTTTAAATGGGAGAACCGGACGGTGATCGCCAGAGTAACCGTAGATCCCGTCTTCTACACGGTCAAGGAAGACGCTCCCTGGAAAGATCTGCGGGCCATAGCCGAGCACATCAAAAAGAACCCGAAAGTCCTCCGCTGGGGGATTGCCGGGGTCACGGCCGTGGGGGCCTTTGCCATGCCCCAGTTCCTTGAAGAAAATAATCTTCCTATCGATAGTCTCAATCGGGTGGTTTTTAAAAGCGGGGCTGAGGTAATCACGGCCCTTGCCGGAGGGCATATTGACTTTGCGGCCCAGCAATACAGCGAATCTTCCGGCCTGTTGCTGGCCAAAAAAGTAAGAGGCCTCGCCGTGGTCAATCCGGAGCGGCTTTCCGGATTTCCCGATGTTCCCACCGCCAAAGAGGTCGGTTATCCCAATTTGAACGTGTATGGCTGGCAGGGAGTCTCCGGCCCTCCTGGCTTGCCCAAAGAGGTCGTCGAGAAATGGTCCAAAACTCTGGAAATGGCTGCGAAGGACCAAGCCTTTTTGGAACAGGCCAAGAAGATTTATAAGATTGTCGCTTATCTCGGCCCGGCCGCTTTCTGGGATTTCATGCAGGCCGAATATAAAAGATATCTACCGTTGGCCACGCGGATGGGGATCCGGAAATAGTTTTATCGGGCGTAAGGCGTAAGGTGTAGGGGCTTTATAAAAACGACTTGCGCCCTACGGTAATTTCAGGTACCAAGTTGTTTTAGCACCTACGGTCGATGAGCCATTATATACTATGAGCCAACCTTTCAGCCTGCTGTTGATTTCAAGATCAAAAAGGCCCAGTCATTCGGCGGACCTCTTCTCTTCGGGCTCGGCAACGCTTGGGGATAAAAAGGAAATTCATCTAGTTCACTAAAATTTCCTTACGGTAGGTTC
>CAZIDC010000752.1:0-1513 GCA_964537885.1 uncultured Syntrophaceae bacterium
GCATCTTCCGGGAGGCGAAGCGGAGAGAATGAATTTTCTCCCTCGAATCCCGAAGATTTCAGGGAATCAACCAGATAATCGGCAACATGAATTTCCAATCCTTCAGGGGGAAACGAAGGGGTGAGAATTACCCTACCCACTCCCGCCTTCTTTAAATTCTCTAAGAGGGGTTTCCCACTTGCTCCTCCGAAAACGAGAATGACGCCGAAGGAAGAAAAAAAGGTAGAAAGCGCTGAAGGCAGGGGTTCTCCCTCCATGAAAAAATAAGCCATGCCGGCCTGATCGATGGAATGAATGGACTTGACCTGCAAGTCGCAAGCAATTAAGGACAGCCTTTCTGGCCGTCCCATGAGTTCCAGGGTAGAGTCCGGAAATGTCCGGCGGAAGATCCGGATGGCTGGCAGGGCCAAAAGCAGGTCACCAATACCGCCGGAGTGGATGATTAAGATTTTTTTAGGCTGGGAAGGAGCCAAACTTTGACTCCCTTCCTGTTAGCAAGCGTTCGATGTTTTCTCGGTGGCGGTAAAAAATGAGCACTCCAATCACAATGGCAAACGGGATGTAGATCCGCTGGGGATTGAGAAGGGCAAGAAAGAGGGGAAAAGCCGCGGTCGCCGCCAGAGACCCCAAAGAAATAAACCGCCACTTGGCCACCACCGCTGCAAAGACTAAAAAGGAGAGGATCGCCGGCAAGGGTGCCAGAGCCAGGAAGACTCCCAGGCCGGTGGCAATCCCTTTGCCACCTTTGAATTTCAGAAAAATAGGGTAGAGATGGCCAATAAAAGCCACCAGGGCCACGGCCCCAATCCAGAAATACGAATCGAGAAATCCCCTGGCGATAACTACCGGGATAAAGCCCTTCAGGATGTCTCCCAGGAGCGTGATGGCCCCCAATGTTTTCCCGGCGGTGCGGAATACGTTGGTTGCTCCGATATTTCTGCTTCCATGCGTGCGGGGGTCCACATCGCTGAAAATTTTGGCGAGGATCACCCCGGTAGGAACGGAACCTAAGAGATAAGCAAAGATCAAAAGAAGAAAGGTCATGGATGCGCCCGCCTCCCTAAAATATTAAAACCCTTCTGCCACAATGCGGCATAGCCGCATTGTACTACTGATGTGCGGAATCTTTAAATTTTTTTAGGCAAATCTGAAAATCGCCCCCTCACCCTGCCCTCTCCCGAAGCTGTGAAAAAATTGGAGCAGGGGGAAAGGAGAGGCTTCCCTCATGTCCAGGGGCCAGATAAATTCGCTTGCCAAAATGATGCGGTGCTTTCCTTGTTGCCGGCAGGGGAATCAACTTCGGTTAGGCCCGAAGGCCAATCCCTATGTATCTACATGGTTTTATTCCAAGTTGCCGGTGTCTCCTCGCGGAAGGCAGGGTATCCGTTGGGGATCATTCCTGTCCCCCCGATTTTGGTCCGCCTCAGGCGGACGAATTTTTCCGTCCCCTGGACAACCAGAAAAGCCGATTTCGCTGCCCACTTAAAATTTTTCACACCTTCCTTCCTTTGGG
>CAZIDC010000753.1:0-1506 GCA_964537885.1 uncultured Syntrophaceae bacterium
GACCTTTTCGAAATGAAATTCAATCCGTTCTGGATCCAACAATTCACCCTGGAAAATTATTTGTATCTTTTCCAGAATACCGATTTTCCAACCTGGCTGAAAAATACCCTCATTGTTTCGGTAGTTTCTACAATCTTATCCTTGATATGCAGTATCTTTATCGGTTACGCCTTGGCCCGACTGCGTTTTCCCGGGAGCAACTTTTTGGGGGTAGGAATCTTTATGGCTTATTTGGTCCCCCCCACTCTCCTCTTCCTTCCCCTGGCGCAGGTTATTTCCGGATTCGGTCTGAGCAACACCTACTGGGCGCTTATTCTTACTTATCCCACCCAGTTGATTCCTTTTGCCTCCTGGCTCTTGATGGGTTATTTCCGCACGATCCCGAAGGAAATCGAGGAAAGCGCCATGGCCGATGGCTGCTCGCGCATCCAGATCCTTGTGCGCATGGTCCTGCCCCTCTCCGTTCCAGGCCTCCTTTCGGCCGGGATTTTTTGCTTCACCCTGTGCTGGAATGAATTTCTCTATGCCCTTATCTTCATGTCTTCCGGCTCCATGAAAACCGTTTCAGTGGGAACGGTCAGTGATCTGATCAAGGCCGACACCCTGTTCTGGGGTGCGCTTATGGCCTCCGCGGTTTTAGGGTCCTTTCCGATAGCTTTCATCTATTCCTTTTTCGTGAAGCATTACGTCTCCGGCCTCACGGCCGGGGCCGTGAAAGGGTAGTTTAATGAAAAAAAGAAAAAATGTTTTGCGCAATCTTTTGAAGGCCGGGAAGCCTTCTTTGGGAGTGCATGTGCACGTCACCTGGCCCGGATTCGTCGAAGTCATCGGGCAAACCGGTGTCATCGACTATATTGAGTTCTCGGGGGAATACGCACCCTACGATCTATATTCCCTGGAAAATTTCGGACGGGCCGTGGATCTCTTTCCGCATATGACCTCCATGATCAAGATCGACCAGGACCCCAGGCTATTTTTGACGAGCCGGGCGATCGGTTCTGGCATTCCGAACCTCCTTTTCGCGGATATCCGCGGCGTGGAAGACGCCCGGGAATCGGTTGCGGCCGCCCGGGCGGAAACGCCCGGAACAAAAGGTTTTATGGGCGCGGCGATGCGGAGGGATGTCGGCTATGTTCTCGGACCCGGGTCCAAGGAATACGTGCAGCAGCTCGAAGAAGGCGTTGTCGCCCTGATGATCGAGAAACAAGCCGCCATCGAAAACCTGGGGGCGATCCTTTCCGTGAAAGGGGTCGACATGGTCCAGTTCGGGCCGGCCGATTACTCCATGTCCCTCGGAATCCCGGGGCAGTGGAACGACCCTCGGGTTAAAGAAGCTCAGGAATACATGATTAAAACTGCCATCAAAATGGGGGTCGCCCCCCGGGTCGAACTGATGGATTTCAAGGATGCCGGGCCCTACCTGAAAATGGGGGTCAAACATTTCTGCATCGGGTGGGATGTGTTCATCATCCAAAAATTCTGCCAGGAGCAGGGTGCGGCCTTTCG
>CAZIDC010000754.1:0-1505 GCA_964537885.1 uncultured Syntrophaceae bacterium
TTTATCGTTCAAGCTTTTCGTACAGAACGGATCGGGAGATTCCTAAAAGTTTTGCCGCGGCCATTTTATTTCCAGAAGTGGTCTTTAAAGCTTCCCGGAGAATTTCTTTTTCCTTATGCCGGATTGCCTTTTTAAACGGGAACTGGGGGTTTAAAAGCGAAGATTCTTTTCCTTTCTTTAGAAAAGAAAGGGGCAGATGACCCAGTTGTACCAAACTCTCGTCGGGGGCAAGGTTGTTGACTGCAAGATTGACCAAGTTTTTAAGCTCTCGGATGTTACCCGGCCAGTCATGTTCCATGAGGGCCTGAAGGACCTCATCGGAAAAATGAATTGGCTTTCCAGCGGAATTGCACTCCGAGGAGATCGCCAAGTGCTGGGCGATCAATCTGATATCCTCTTTGCGCTCTCTAAGGAGGGGGATCTTCAAGACGAAAGTGTTGATCCGGTAGTATAAGTCTGACCGGAATTCCCCTTTTTGTACTAAATCCTCAATGTTTCGATTCGTGGCGGCGATGAGGGCAAAATTTACGGGAACCGGCTTGCTCCCGCCAACCTTGGTCACTTCCTTTTCTTCGATGACCCGCAGGATTTTGGCCTGCATTGCCAGGGGCATGTCGCCGATCTCGTCGAAGAAGAGGGTGCCTCCTTCGACGAGTTCGAGCTTGCCAATTCTTCCTTTTTGGGCGGCTCCGGTGAAGGCCCCGGGTTCATATCCGAAAAGTTCCGACTCCATCAGCTCTTTGGGGATGGCCGCACAATTAATCACCATGAAAGCACGCATGGAACGAGGGCTCAGGCGGTGAAGGGCATGGGCGCAAAGCTCTTTCCCCGTCCCGCTTTCTCCCAAAATCAAGACCGGCAGGGAAGACTGGGCGTGTTTTATGATTTGGTTTTTTAATTGCTGAGTCTGGACGCTTTCTCCGATAATATCATCCAGGGTGTATTTAGCTTGGAAATATTGGCGAAACTCGGCGCCGATACTGTTGATCTTGGTCTGAAGGAAATTAACCTTTTCGTTCAGCTCCCGGAGTTCCTGAATGTCGCGGAACAGAACCTGGGTGAGAACCCCGATCACCCTCCCTTTCTCTTTTACAGGGATGCGGTTAACGACCAGCTTCTGACCTTTCCAGAGGTAAATCACGCCAAAGTCAGGAATTCCGGTCTGCGCTACAAGCGGGATCCGGGCATCCGGGAAGATCTCCGTAATATGTTTGCCCACATCCCTTTCCGAACTTAGGTTGAAAGTCTCTCCATAAATCCGGTTGAAATAGCGGATTTTGCCCTGGGAATCACACAACACAACCCCTTCATGGGAGTGATCCAGAATAAGTTCCAGCATTTCTTTATAACTATCGATTTTCATCACCCGGCCAATAAGGGACATATTTAAAGTATAGGATCATGCCAAGAAAATATCCTCCCGTTCCTCCAATGTCAATAGTTAATTATTACTTGCCCACCTTCACTTTTCGCTATATTGGGGAATTTGCACGGATAAATGGATT
>CAZIDC010000755.1:0-1500 GCA_964537885.1 uncultured Syntrophaceae bacterium
CTCAACGGGCTGATCGAGCGGGCCATCCCTTTTGGCGATGGGCTGTTCATAGGGGAAAGCCTTAGCGGCGAAGGATTATTCTTGCCGAACCGAATGCGCCAGGAACTCCTTCAGGTTGCGATCGAAACCGTTGGAGGGAGAAAACCCCTTTTCCTATGCCCGACTTCCGGAACACCGGAAGAAACGTTGAGTAACGTTGAAAAGCTGGAGAAGGAACTCCTTCACCATCTGCGGGAGAGAGCTATTTTCTGGGTCGATATTCCTCTCTGGTACCATAGCAACCGCAAACTTCCCCTGCTTTATCAAGAATGGGCCAAGCGCACCCGTTTACCCATTCTCCTCTATAACAATCCTTTCCTCATATCCAGAATGAATCGCTCTTTGAAGAGGAACAACATCCGCACTGCTGTGCTGCAATTGCTCGTGGAGAACGAGCAGATCGTCGGCCTGATTCAGGCCGGGGATCTCAAAAGGACCCTTCATTACCAAAGGGCTGTCCGCTCAAGGCGGGACTTTCGCTTCTACGACGGGGACGAAAGAAATTTTCTCAATCAACCCAGCTCATCAGGGGTCGTTTCTTGGGGCGCCAACCTTTTACCGGCAGAATGGCGTGATATTGTTGACGCTTCCTTGAATTTAGCCGAAGACCCCGCCCGAACTTTTCCCCTGCTAAAACAAAGGCAAAAAGTTCACGCCCTCAGCCAGACTTTACGCTTGAATCCGGCGAAAAGCCTCAAATTCGCCTTGCGTCGTCTGGGACTGATCACCCATGATAAAGTTCTAGATGAACCCGAAATGATTTCTTCGAAGCTGGATTTGGCAATGGGGGATTTTTTAAGGGAGAATTTTTCTTTACAATCTCCCCCCTAAAGTGCTATTCATAACCCATAAATCAAAATCTTTCGTAAAATTTGGGGTCTTATTCTTTCCTCCGGCGGCATGAATTTCTTCCGGCAATTTAAGTTCTTTGGGGTCTATTTCCTGACGGCAGCCCTTCTCCTTCTTTCTGGGGGATGCAGTTATAAACCCGCCTACCTTCAAAAAAGTCTAAGCGCCCAGGTTGCCCAACGGTGGAAAGTGGAAAAGATAGACCCTTCAAAGTTATCGCCGGAGGAGATGGCTGTTTTTGAAAAAATGGGTTCCCCGCAGTATGTCCGTTTTTACCGGAAGCTCGACCCTGACCGGGAGCGGGTGTATGAATGGGTCTACACCGGTCCCATTCGCCTAGTCTTCTTCCAGGATGGAAAGCGGGTAGATTATATTGTGGTCGATGACAATCCTTCGCCCTTTAATGAATACCAAAAAAAAGTTCTGTTCTGGGGCGGCGTAACTACTGCTGCCGCCGGGGCATTGGGGATATTGACTTATTATCTCGTAGGGAGGAAATAGGCGAAAGGGGCAAACGATGATCAAACTGATTCTTAAGCTGCAAGACACCCAGATGGAGGAGTTCAGCCTGGGAAAAGGGTTGATCCAAATCGGCCGAGCCAAGGAGAATGA